>JARRRC010000331.1:0-3474 GCA_037381105.1 Desulfobacterales bacterium | reverse complement strand
TTTTAAAGCATTATAAAAGTATCAAAAAAATACGGGCGGCGACAGTGGAGGAATTGAGCGGCCTGCCCGGAATCAGCGGTAAGCTGGCGAAGACGATCAAAAATGGGCTGGAATAAAAAACCAGAGGTCGGAGATCAGAGGTCGGAAGTCGGAGAACGAAAAACCAGAGGTCGGAGATCAGAGGGGCTGAAAGTATGTGAAGAAGATGAGAAGGTTAGAATGTTAGAAGGCTTGAGGCTAAACATTCGGTACGCCTTCAGATTTCTGACTTGTGACTTCTGACCTCGGACCTCTGCCGGTTCTACCTCAGCAGGAGCACCGAAGATTGACTCCCCTGGATAAGCTTGTCCACTTTGCCCCGGGGAAATATTTTGGTAAGTATGGATTGCCCGCCCATCCACAATGCCATCATTGATCGCTTTGCTTCTTGCGAGATGAATGATCCCAGCGACGCGGTATCCACCAGTTTAATCCATGACTTTATTTGACGGGCGTTGTAATATTTTAAGATAGCATCCAAATTTTTTTCAACCTTGGGTTTCAGCGTCGTTCCATCCGTTAATCCCACAACTTCCAATTCGGTCTGATACAGGGTCACCATCTGATTGATCATTTCGATTGATTTTTGGCTGATATTCTCCTGATCCAGACAGCATACGATTTTGCGGATTTGTTTTTCTTCTTTCACAACGAGAACCGAACACGCAGCATTATTGGCAACTTTTTGGGGAAGATTTATGATGTCCTCCCATTGACAATCCCCCTTTTTATAACAGCCCAAAGCAATCAAATCGCTGTCATCTTCCTGGGATTGAGTCAATATCTCTCTGACGGGATTGCCGGGCCTTAACACGATTTTTAAATCCTTCCTGGCTCCTCGACAGACATACAACTCTTCCCATATTCCTCTTTGAACCTCGATGAATTCATAGCTGCCCGACCGTTTTTCATAAGGCGATTCTTCTTTTTCAAAATGACCCAGAAAATTTCGGCGATACTGTTTCAATTTTTCGCTGAGAGGATGTTTTATTCCACCGCGGCTCGATGACCGGCCGATATCCGTTGCTTTGGGTCCTACCCCAAGGAGCGTGACGTCCGCCCAGGTGTTCGCGGCCAATTTGGCCACATCTTTGACAACATGAGCACTGTATGGATGCTGATCCACCGCTACAAGAATTCTCATAGTAACCTCTCTTTATGTTTATTCAGTCATAAAAACCTGGACCTTTGAACCAGGTCGGAATTTTCCGATTCTGCTTGAAAAAGGGATAACCAAATCCGAGCCCTCTGGGCTCGGATTTTTACTCATTGCCAGCAAATAAGAATCGGAGATGGAATATGAGTCAACAATTGAAACCAGTTGCTCTTTTTGCTGATGGTGTGGTGGAGCGGACACGCCAACAACCCGTAATCCCGCATCGCATCACCGATTTCTTCCGGCGCCCCCTGAATCGTCAAACAATCCTCCGGAGGCCATTGATTTTCCACCAGCATTTCCTCTACGGCATTTAATGCATCGTTGGTTTCTTTTTTAATATTTATGGACAATTGTCCAGGCTCTTGAAATTCACAATAAATCAGATCAAGCTTGAGTTTTGCACCTTTAAATATTTTTAAAAACATTTGAATAAGCTTTTTGGACTCTATTTCACTTCGTACAATCAGTGCAACTTTTTCTATATTGACCAGATTTTTAACGATGATGACCGGGCAGGGGATCGATCGGTAAAGTCGGGAATGTATTTTATCATAAAGTTTCTTTGCGGTGAAGCTGTGAAGTGATCCTTCCACAAACAAATCATAGGATTCCCTTTGAATTTCACGGAGGATTTCATTTTCACGATCTCCGACCAGCATTTTGGGGGCGCCGAGTTTCGGGCATGAAGATTTCTCCGCCCTGATCAATTGTGCAATCTCAAATTCCCCTGTTTTCAGCATTGTGTTTTCCCAGGTTCGGCGAACCCAACCGGTACCCGGCGCATGTCCGTCGTGATCCGGTTCCTCTACGTGAACCAAATTTAACTTCATGTCGACAAGCTGGGTCAATTGGCAGGCATACCTGAGAGCGATACTCGACGCCAAGTCTGCATCGAGGTAAACGAGCGTTCTTAACATCATGATTCCCCCTTTGACTGAATGTACAGATTCCGAAAAAAATGGAATAATGGGATAATAGAATGTTGGAGTAATGGGTTTAATGGTATTCTATTGTTTATGAAAAAAGACTTTTTTTATTTTAAGACCCGATTTTCCATTTTTCCAAGATTCCACCCTTCCATGCTGCGACTCAAAAATAGAGCGACCATTAAAGGCCGATACATTCCATACGTTGAAAAAATTCCGAGACGAAATTATCTTTTGTCTTTTATCTTGCGTTCCGCTTTTGCGACAACTTCTT
Organism: Desulfobacterales bacterium; assembly: GCA_037381105.1. Taxonomy (GTDB): domain Bacteria; phylum Desulfobacterota; class Desulfobacteria; order Desulfobacterales; family UBA11574; genus UBA11574. Next base: position 1,076 of record JARRRC010000331.1, on the reverse strand, counting down.
TGATCTCTCCGAGCTTGAAAGGCTTTGCCAAAAAATCGAAAACCCCTTTTTTAAAAGATTCTTTGGCGGTTTCCATGGTGGCAAAACCGGTAATAACAATCACTTCTGTTACAGGAGACCGATCTTTTACCCGGGTTAAAAATTCCATACCGTCGAGTCCTTCCATCTTAAGATCGGTGATAACGATATCGAAATTTTGTTCCATGATTCGGTTCGATGCCTCCAGGCTTCGGGAAAAGGCCTCGACGTCGTATCCTGATTTTTCTAAGGCCGGCTTGAGACGTTTCAGGACTATCGGCTCATCATCCAGAATAAGGATTTTAGTTTTTTGTTTGTCGTCCATGATACCTCCCCAAGATTATAATGTCAGGTTCCGGGGTCAGGGTTCAAAGTTCATTGGTTTGATAATAAGGTTCTTCAACCGTGAACCTCGAGCCGCCCAACCCATTTTAGATATAACTATTTTTAAGGTTTTGAAAAACGTTTTTGAGTTTTGCAATTTCCTGTTCATGGTTCATTTTAACATCAAGTTGACGGGTAAATGCGACCAATAATCCCAAAATTTTCATTTTGTTTTCCATCTTTTCAAGTTCTAATTTTTTAATCCTGGCAATAACCAGATCCCCTCGAATATCCACCCGAAAATCACTCTTTGCAAGGATTTCCGCCAGCAGTTTGGCTCTGCGTGATCTGCGCGTTATGTCGGTTACACCGCCGGTGAATCGAAAATAAGCATAGTTGTCATTCAAGTTTTCATTGATATGGGCAACAATCATATTAAAGTGATATCCGAGTCGCAGGTTGATATTGACATATTCTTTTGATAATACCGCAAGATTCTGTCCGACATATTTCGGCGTTGCCATGGATGATGAAAATGTGCGGGTCAGACTGGACATGAAGCTGCCGAAATCCACGGACATCGGTTCCGTATCCCAAGCGCCGGGCACTGAGAGCCCTTCTAAAAATGCTTTATTGGTTTGCGAGTTGAGTTCTGGAGTATTACTCTTTTACCGTACGTCCGTGCCGGTGTTCCCCGCCCCGTTAGCGATCAGTTTAAGTTCTAATGGTATATC
>JARRRC010000330.1:0-5767 GCA_037381105.1 Desulfobacterales bacterium | reverse complement strand
AAAGTGGAATATCCCGTGCTAAGGATCCCGTGTAGTATGTTATCAACGACTCGGGTCTGAAGGTTGGATATATCATTTTGTAGATTTGCGGCCCTTTTAGAATCCGGATTCTCTTTGGCAAGCTCATTCCTCAATTCAAGCTGTTTGGCGTAAAGGTCTTGCCGAAGACTTTCGGTTGCCGCGAAAAATTCCGAGCGTTCCCCGTTTATCTGAGCCAGTTCATCACCACCCAGGTTTCCTGACATAGGACCGTATCCGTAACTATTCCAAACTCCATGGTGCCAACCGGGGCCATAATTGCCCCAACCGCCCATCATACCGGGACCCATTCCCCAGTAGGCAAATGCATAGGCACCGACTCCAAGAAAGACCACCACCGTTAAGATAATTAGTGTGTCGCGCTTAAAAAATTTCTTCATTTTTGGATCTCCCTACTTTAGTATTAATCTTAAGTTGATTTTAAAAGCGAACCGGTGAACATTTTTATTATCCTGCCGGCAGCGTTTCAAAATAGTTGATAAATTCTCTTTTTTGCTTTTCTTTTGACCATACGACCTTATAGTTGTCGCCTTCTTTGGCCTCTAATTTGTCCACAATAATACTTTCGCCTTTTACCTGTCCGGTAATCCGAATATCTTTACCCACGTATCTTAGCTTCACTTTTCGGCTAATATTCGGCAGATAATAGTATTTGCCGTCGGGAGCCAGAAGCACGAAATTGTTTTCGATCAGAAGGTGGGTGTCAAGATCATCCGGCGGACACTTCTTTCCGCTGAGCACGCAGAGAGCTCCCTCGATGGTCCCTTCAATCGTTGCCTTGTGCGTTTTGGCTACTGCCGCTCCCGGCAGGATCAGGGCGGCGGATACGAGAAAAACCGCAGTTATTTTATATATATTTAATTTATTCATGTCAGTACCTCCTCATTATTCCTAATGACATTTGCCCGTCCCAGTCTGAAGCTCCTTTCTGACTTTTACAAGCGATTGGGGATATATCTTCTTTAGCAATAGATAGGTTGAACCCATGATAATCAACTGGCTCAAAAAATAAGAGATTATCATATTGACACCTGCAGTATTTAAAATCGAAGACAATGCCAGCCCGATAAACATCAAAAAAGTAAATACTCCCCTGATGACGGACAACGTTCCAAATCCGACCAATAAACCCAAAACGATAGATAAACCCGAAAAAACCGATGTCAGTGATGTTTCCATAATGATCACCTCCGGTATATGGTTAAACGCTTTCGAGAAGCTTTGATTCACATATAAAGCAAAGCGCATGCCAGAATAATTTTAGCAAAAATTTAGACGATAACATTCTGAAAATGCAGTATAAAACAACTATTCGACAATGCCTGAATCCAAAAATCTCCAATCCGGTTAAATTGGGTTGAATATTTTTTACCCGGGTTTTACGATTTTTTGGGTATTGTGTATCGAAAGTACCCACCTCCATCAGAATCCAAATTTTTAGTATGCCGATGGCTCGGTTCCATGTTAAAATAAATTAACACCTGAATCTCGCACAGATAACAATCCGAAATATAGATAAAGAGAAGGCGGAATTTTAAGCAAATTCCCAGTCAGGAAAACATTTATGAAACATGATCATCTCCATAGACCCGCGAATCATAATCGCTCCTTTGCCTTTGGTGTGGCTCTCAATGTGGCTTTTGTCGCTGTTGAAGCCGCTTATGGCATTATGGCCGGATCACTGGCGCTTCTGGCTGATGCGGGCCATAACCTGAGCGACGTTTTAGGATTGCTTTTGGCATGGGGTGCAAGTAATCTGGTGCGGCGCAAACCCACCGAACGCCGCACCTATGGATGGCGAAAATCCTCGATTCTGGCAGCGTTGATAAACGCCGTTATTCTTTTGGTTGTCCTTGGCGGCATTGCCTGGGAAGCGATCCTGCGTTTGCGTGCTCCTGTTCCCGTGGCCGGCAAGACCATTATCTTCGTTGCCCTGGCCGGCGTCGTCATTAATACAATAACAGCGCTCCTGTTTTTATCCGGCCGTAAAAGCGATTTGAACATTAGAGGCGCTTTTTTGCACATGGCTGCAGATGCCGGGGTGTCAGCGGGTGTCGTCATTGCCGGGGTTGCGATTCTATTTACCGGCAGGCTATGGATCGATCCGACGGTCAGTCTCGTTATCACCGTCTTCATTCTGTTCGGAACCTGGGGGCTGCTCCGCGACGCATTTAATCTGGCCATGGATGCTGTTCCAAAAAACATCGATCCGGAAGCCGTAAGAAATTATCTCTCTAACCTTCCCGGCGTTGTCGGCGTTCACGATATGCATATCTGGGCCATGAGCACAAAGGAAACCGCTATGACGGCTCATCTTATTAAACCGGAGTCAAAAGATGACGATTTGCTCATCGAAACAGCGTGCAAAGCGCTTCACGAGCACTTTGGTATCGATCACACGACATTGCAGTGGGAACGCTGCGATTCGTTAAATCCATGTGGCGGCTCATGTAAAATTGAAAAATGAAGTGATCCGCTTTCACAATCTCCACATCTATGGATCATCAGGTTCCGGGGGGCATTTACGTGTGTTCGGTTAATGAGAAGGTTGCTTGCGGCGCGTGCTGCGGTCTTTACAATGTTGCCGACCCATCCGAACAGAACCTGACGAAGATGCTGCATTACAGAACCGGAATATTTGAAACAACTCCCGGAAACTGGCAAGACAACGAAAATTTTGGAAGACGGATCAGTGAAGAAACCGCCGAAGGCCGCCCATATTCACAATTTCATCACTGCCCCTATGTCGGCCTGGTTGGGTCAGACCGATCACGGGTCGGATGTTTGCTTCACCCGAAGTCGGAAGGGAACAGGGGCGTCGATTTCAGGGGGTTAAGTTATTATGGAAGGATGGCATGCCGGCTCTATTTTTGTCCGACGTTCAATAAGGTGCCGGTACCGTCAAAGGATTTGATACGCCGTTCGGAAAAGATTGTCGATACATTGATCCAGGACATGGCCGGTCTTTTCGTTTGAGGCTGTTTATGCTGATTTTCCTATATGTACAGTGGATATGTGCAATACATTGATGGGTTCAAAGAAAAGAAAGTTATGTGGACGACAGATGCCGAAATACACGTTTGTGAAGACGTTCCATTAGAAAGCCACGAACAATTCCGGTGAGTCGCTGATAAGAACGTGCTTCTTCCATAAAGTAAGCCAGAATATCCATATCCTGCGATAGATGACTTTGGTCATTTGGCTTTGACGCCATACGCGCCGTCAAGGCCAAAAGACCATAAAGGTAAAAGCTTAAAAAAGTGATTCGACGCAGATAAAATTGCTTTTCCGTGATGTTTGGGCCATAAATCATGAGGCCGATGAGAACCAGGAAACGGATGCGTTGTGCAAGGGATCTTACCAGCCTTACGGAACGGTTCAAATAGCGGTTTGGTCAGGGCTCGAATGACAAACAGCGCCGGATAAATGGAATGGATTTCGGAGGTCCCTTCAAAAATGGTGGTGACTCGAAAATCGCGCATGCGCATTTCATGGGGTTGGGTGCTCAGATAGCCGGACCCGCCAAATACCTGTAAAACATCGTAAAGCGAATTCCAGGCCCGGGTGGTTCCGAAAAGTTTACAATGTGAGCTTTCAATGGCCACCGGCGTCAGGGGATTGTCTTCAAGCATTGCCGCTGTAAACGCTGTCATTGCCGAGATCACCGAACTGTTGACCCGGGCCGTTACTATCTTTTCCTGAACCAGTTCGTAGTCTTGGATGGGCCGGCTGAACTGAACCCGGTTTTTTGAACGTTTGAGCATGTCTTCCACGGCCTGGTTGAGCGTGCCGACGGAAGCGGCGCCCAATCCCAGTCGTCCGTAATTTAGAATCGTCATGGCAATTTTGAAGCCGTCTCCTGGCCGGCCCAGCAGATTTTCCTTGGGAACGTGGACATCCTTAAAATGAACCGCAGCCGTGGAACTGGCCTTCAGCCCCATTTTGGGGATATCTTTGCCGATGCTGACCCCTTCCCACCCGGTTTCAACGATAAAAGCCCCCATAAACCCGGGTCGATGAGGATCCAGTTGGGCAAAAACGGTCATGGCTTTGGCATAATTGGCGTTGGTGATATATGCTTTGCCTCCGTTGAGAATATAGTGTTGACCATCTTCGGACAGGGTTGCGGTGGTCTCGATGTTTTTAGCGTCGGAACCATGTTTGGGCTCTGTCAATGCATAGGAGAAAATCAGATCCCCGGAAGCCGCCTTGGGCAGATAATAGTGCTTCTGCCGCTCGTTGCCGAACAATACAATCCCTTTTACCCCTATAGAAAGATGGGCAAGGAACGTAAATCCCATGGGCAGACTCCTGGGGGCGACGACCTCCACGATTTTTAGATACTGGCGCAGTCTCAATCCCGCGCCTCCATAATCAGTTGGAATATTCAGGCCGAAAAATCCGATAGCTTTCAGTTTTTCCAAAAGCTCCAAACTCAGACCGCCGTCGGCTTCTAATTGCCGGGGAGGATATTGCCGGCTGATTTTGAGATACTGTTCAATAAAATTACATGTGCGTTCATCTTCCATGGAATCTTTATAGCCATAAAAAATATCTTTGTTCAAATGCCCGAAATAAATATCTGCCAGAAAATTATCAAACCGTATCATCAGATCCACCGTTTCTTATTTTAAGATATCTTCTTAATCTTATTGCTCCTGGCAAAAAATATGCAAACCCAATTCAATGCCTTATTCCTTATTATTATAAAGATAGTATCGATTTTGAAATTAACAACAATCTATATTACCCCATATAAATCTTTAGCAGTATATTGATTACCAAAAGCGCAAAAAGAGACGGCAGGATCATGCCCCTTGCTCTTGAGACAGGATCGTTCACTACATTCTTAATTGCAAGGAATCCTCGACTTAAGCCCAAATAGAATCCTATAAGTAAAAGTATCCCTTGTATCACGGGGATCCACTCAGGATGAAAGGGGTTAAAAGGGTAATTTGCGGTTCCGAAAATATCCCATCCCATTCCCAGAGGATCGGACAGGACCGAAAGAATATAATTGTAATTGACCATTACCGACGGCAGGCTGAATGCAATCCAGGAAAAGATGCCCACCGGAATCAGGATATATGAAAGACGGAGCGTCAGTAAACGGTTGCTTGCCGGTTTTCCGATGAGGCGGTTGGCGAATTTCGCCGACAGGGAAAACAATCCGGGAAAGATAACAAGAGCTGAGAGCCAGATCAGCGCAATGTATGTCAAAAATGGAATGATCTGACCGCTTTCGGTGACATTGGCAGCCGATTTTATAAAGCCCCAGGGGCCCAGCATGGTAATGCTGAAGGCAATGGCCACCACGAGCATGATCATGACATTGATCATCTCGTCATAGCCCTTTAACTTTTGATCCGAACCAAACGGTCTCAAAAAAATACCAATATTGTTTTTGGGACAGCTTTTCAGGCATTCCATGCAGAATCCGCAGTGATTATTGCGATTCATGTTTCCGATATACCGTTTCCAGGGACAGGCCCAGCCGCCCGGAGCACCGGCATAGCAGCATTTTTCCTTGTGTTTTCTGCAAACGTCAGGGTCTATGGCACGTATTTCCGTCATGGATGCCATGGAATAATTTCCCAAAAAACCGCCCACCGGGCATAAATAGAGACAGAATACTCTTCTCCGAAATATAAAGGCGAGAACGATGGTCGTTACCAGGATCGCCAGAAACAGTACTGACGTGGCAAAAGGGCGGGTGATCAAGATGATG
>JARRRC010000329.1:0-3491 GCA_037381105.1 Desulfobacterales bacterium | reverse complement strand
TATCCTTTGTTTGTATATCAGTCCTATTTAACATTATTTCTTTTTATCCTTCTTCCGATACTCGGACTTTTATATTCCGCAACCCCGATCCGTTTAAGACGATATCCCATACCGGCAGCCATCACGATCAGCTTGGGATTGATAACACCCGTTATGCTCGGCTATTTAATGAACCGGTCGGACAACGAAATGGCCGCTCTTTTTGTCGCACTGTTTTTATTTTGTTTAAGTGTTGTTCCTTTAAAGAAGATAGAAGAGGTGGAAGAAGACAAAAAGACCGGATACAGCAACTTGTATTCAAAATGGGGACCGTTGTTTTTAATCTGGCCATTATCCGGCTTGCTGTTGGAACTTATTTTGATACATTTTCTTGATTTCAAGGATGTATTGAAGGCCTACTTGTTCATCCTAACTGTTAGTTCAATTGCCTGCATTCTTATATTCAGTATGTTTAAAAACAAGTTGCATGTGTTGTATCAGACGATTATTTATATGGTTATCATTGAGATCGGCATTTTTTATTTCCTGATATAATGGCTTGATTTGTAAGTATGTTTTTTCGAAGATGACATGAATACCATTCGAAAACAGATGATGACGCTTCTGAATAATAGCGAGATGAGTGCAAAGGAGATTTCTTCTGAAGTGGGTATCGGGGAGAAGGAGGTGTACGGGCATCTTTCCCATATCGCGCGCTCGATAAAATCCCAGGGGAAAAAACTTGTGATCCATCCTGCGGAATGCATGGGATGCGGATATGTTTTTGAAAAGCGAAGGCGTTTTACCCGGCCCGGCCGCTGCCCGATCTGCAAAAGCGAATATATCAGTAATCCGATGTATCGAATCGATTAGAAGTGGTTTCAAAATCTTCCCTCGGACTCAATCTCTGCGTTGGACTGAGACGTCCAATCCTCGAAATATTCCCGATATTCCTGCGGTTGGCCGTCTCAGTTCGCCTTGACCTTGAACCCGATTGAAGGTTTTGAAACCACTTCTACTCAAGATTTTTTGTATGGCTATAACAAGCCGGAATATTAATTACGGATTTACATTGACTTGGCGCTGAGCAAAAGTTTCTGCCCCGGATAGATTGCAGATACGTCGTTCAGCTTATTGAGTGATCGTATCTTTTCCATCGGCATGCCATACCGTTGACAGATGCTGTAAAGCGTTTCACCGGATCTGACCGTATGATATCGTTTTTTTGCAATTTTTTGCACAGGATTTGAAGGAGGAGAATTTTCAGTCGTCGAAGGGGTTTTTTCCGCGATTTTTTCCGATGAACGTTTCGAGTTTTTTAAAAGATCATTCAACCTTGAAAAAGATGCTTCCAGCCTGTCAAAACGCTTTTCGAATTGTTCAATTGACTCGGTTTGTCCCGCCAGTTGTACGAATTCGTGTTCGTTGGCTTCTAACTCGACAATCCTGTTTTCAAGTCGTTTTATCCGGGTTTTTGAGCCGATGATAACTCCCATTGTCGCTCCCAAAAGGAGGATCAACAGAATTATCAAAAACACAAATCCTATCTTTCCAAACCAGGAGTTTAGGAGTTCTTCAAACATTTTTAAATTCTTAAGAAATGATAAATTAAGTGTGCGAAACTTGAATTATAATTAATCCATAAATTTAAAGATGTGTAATGTCAAGTAAAATTAGATATAATTACTATATAATTTTATCGAATTAGTCTATATTGAAGTTTATTAGATTAAATTACTATATATTGTACATCTAAATTCAAATGTTAGAGAAATTTGGAAGGATAAAATAAAAAATAGCTTTTTGTCTGGAACTAAGGGGCCAAATAATAATGGTATCCGGCAACAATTCCCATGTATAAAAGAAAAACGGTGCACAAAAACATCATCAAGATACGGGCTTTCGAAGCCTTGGGAAAGGTTGGCGTTTGGTTGGGACCATCGTTGGATTCGGTTTTGCTCTTATTTATAATTTTGAAACCGCAATTAGGCATTATTGGTTTCTCCTGCCATTTGATTTTTGTATAGTTGATAATAATTAAAAACCTTTTGGATATAGTAGCGGGTGGCCCTGAAAGGAGGGACACCATTATAGTTGAGGACATTTCTGCTTCCCGCATTGTAAGCTGCCAGCGCCAGTTTAACATCTCCGTTAAATCGATTCACCAAATGTTTAAAATACTGGATGCCTCCCGTTATGTTCTGATGAGGGTTGAAAATGTCTTCCACCCCCAGTGCTTCGGCGGTTCCGGGCATCAGTTGCATCAGACCTTTAGCGCCTTTCTTGGAAACGGCCCTGGGATTGTATCCGGATTCAGCCATAATGATGGCTTTTATGAGCGCCGGGTCGATCTGATAATGGTTGGCTGTTTGAATAATGAACCTGTGGTATAGATATTCTGCTTTTCGGCCGCTGACAGACGGCGGAATTTGTCCTGTTTCTGAGGAAAGATGCACGGGAGTTAACGTTTCGGACTCTAAAACCCTGTGAACATCGTGATGGGTGGTTAACGTTGAGCGCCATATGATGACAACAAAAAACAGGAGATATATAATTCCTGCGGATACCATGTTAAGCATCAATTGTTTATTTATTGTGGATTTCATTTTTGCCAAATTCCCATTTTGAGTCATAATTCAGATCATTTGTGCCATATAGATTGCAAGAATCGTGCGAGACTGAAAAGAAAGGGATAAAATATAAAATAATCAATTGGTTAGATCTTAATTGAATCGATGGTGGCGATATCGAGTTGTCGTAAAAAAAGCGGAATTGTGAATTAAATTACATAAAATGGGTAAGGTTTTACAGGTTTTTGTCAAAGGTCCGGCGGACAAATACCATTTTGGGCAAGGGTTTAGGAAGTAAATCGGGGGAAGACATCATCTGAATATGTAAGGTTTTTCTTTTCAGATCATACATTAAAACGAAATTCTATAATATCGCCGTCAAGAACCTCATACGTTTTTCCCTCCAGTCTGACATTTCCTCGCTTTCTGGCTTCGGGATGGGATCCGGCCGATATCAGATCATCAAAGGATACCACCTCTGCACGGATAAACCCTTTTTTCATATCGGTATGGATGACGCCTGCTGCGTCAATGGCCGGGGTCTTTCTTTTTACGGTCCACGCCCTTATTTCGTCTTTGCCTATGGTGAAAAAAGAGATTAGACCGAGAAGTTCATAGGATCGCTGGATAACCCTGTCCATGGCAGATGCCGTAATATTGAATTCGGTTAAAAACTCCTCGGCATCTTCATCAGACATCTGGGCAAGTTCCTGTTCGAGTTTTCCTCTGATTACCATACAGTTTTCAAGGGTTGTCAACTCCGTGATGTCGGGAAAACCGTCATCGTCATCTTCGTTGTTGAACAGGATCAGCATTGGTTTTGCGGACAGAAATGCATACCCTTTTAGAGAATGGGCCGATGCAAGCTCGGGTAAATTTCTAAGTGGTGTTTCCTTTTCCAGGGTTTCGAGACTCCGGTGGAGGAGCGAGAGTTCCTCAGGA
>JARRRC010000328.1:0-4192 GCA_037381105.1 Desulfobacterales bacterium | reverse complement strand
AATGTATTCTGAGTGGTCTGGGCGACAATAATCGCCTTTTCAAAAGAAGGAAGGGAATCAAGATCATCCATATTGTCTACGGCAAATCCTTTCCCTTCAGCATAGCCCAGTAATCCCACGACCTCCGGATGATTTTTGTCTCCGATGATAATGGATGCATAATCCTGTTTGGCGTGTTTTCGAATGATGGTCTGCACTTTAATCACCCGGGGACATGTGGAATCAATAATGTCGTAACCCGCTTTTTTAAGATCCTGTTTGATTTTGGGTGGAACACCGTGCGCGCGAATCAACACTGTACCTGTTCCGGACGTCGGCACATGATCCAAAATGAATATTTCTTTTTCTTTTAGCAGGTCTAAAACCTGAGGATTGTGGATTAGGGGGCCAAATGTAAAGATCGGATTCTGGTGTTTGCCGGGGGCATCCAGAACCATTTCAACGGCTCTGCGCACTCCCATGCAGAAACCGGCGTTCTTTGCGATTAATATTTTCATTTATTCCAAGCGAAAATATTATTTCTTTAAATAAATACAGTGATCTACAAGAGACAGTGAATAAATGTGAGCATCAAGAAATTTTTGATCCCCAAAAATACTGACCAATCGTATACCGCCTTCTTCAGGTTCGACGGTATCTACCGCCTCCATAATCAATTTCTTTTCATTTCCTTCAATCAGGTATGCGTTTGCCTCACACATGATATCTTCCTCTATATAAAAAAATAAATTTATTTTAAGCGGCGGATTATTCGGACCGGATATCGCCGCTGAAATCTTTTAAATTCTCCTGTATAAGCGCCTCTATGAGATGCGGAAGCGGTGTTGAAGGTATGCCTATAATTTGAATATGTTCCTGGGAGAGTGGAATCAGCAGTTTTTTGGCCGGGCTGCCGGACACAGCTTCCGCCATTTTGGGTGTCACTTCCCCCATCATGGCATGCGCCATGATAATTCCAATCGTTCCGATGATAATATCAACCTTTCCTGCGGTCTGAACAATGGCATTTTCTCCGGAGGCACCCCTGTTTGCCTTAGCCTTGAGCATCTGCGCCGTTGCGATGGCATTGGTTCCAAGCGCTATGATCTCAACAGTTTCTCCGAAAAATTCCTTCAGCTTTTTAATGACCGCACTTCCAATACCGCCGCCCTGCCCGTCAATAACGCAGATCCGCTTCGGATCCGATTTTTTCTCTTTATTGAACATGCTTTATTATATCCGTACGTTATGAGGAAATTTTCGTAAATTTAATTATTTATCAAATAACAGCACAGGCGTCAATGAAAAGCCGTTTCTCCTTTTTTGATTTTCGATATTCCTGCCGATAAAACCGTTAATATTAACTTTTGGGAATTACTTTAAATGGCAGCAGGCTTTTATCTTACAATTTTTTTATTTTGCTTCTATTTCGACGTTTTCTTTTGGAAAGTCGTTTGCTGGGGCCTTTCTTTTTTGTCGTGGGGGTCCATCCGCTTTCTTCTTGTGATTCGACGCCGTTTATGTCCATATAAACCGCCTGTGTAATCTTTTCCTCGAATTCGGATGAACTTATAGCGGCAGCTCCCTTTGCTGCTGCAAAATTCACGATATCCAGATCTGAACTGACAACCAGGGCTTTTTCTTTTTCTCGGCTCACCATTCTTTTAATAACGGCATCGGCCAACTCCCCGCTGCGCGAAAATTTAATCCTTATCCCCCGTACCCGGCTTCTTCGTTGGAAAAAAGAGGGAGCGTTGGTGCCATCAAAAACAACGGTGATCTTGTGGCGCTTTATTTTCTGATAGGCGATAAGCGTTTCAAGGAGGGCCTCTCGACCGAGCTGAATATCCTGGCGGTCAATCTCGCTAAATTTATGGGACTGTCGGATCAAATTGTATCCGTCGATGATAATATGAATAGACATTATATCGGTTTCAACAAACTCAGCAGACGGTCGAGATCGTCATCGGAATAAAAATCTATTTCAACGCTGCCCCTTTGACCCCGGCGTTTTATTCGAACCTTGGTCCCGAAACGCCTGGATAAATCCTCGGCCATATCTGTAAAGTATGATTGATCTGAGTTCAGCGGTGGTTTTTTCGGCTTTTCTTTTTTTGCTTTCAAACCTTTTATCAAACGCTCGGTCTCTCTGACCGAGAGCCCCTTTGAAACCACCGTCCGCCATACCGCGTTTTGATGTGCCGAGGTCGCAGCACCCAATAGGGCCCGCGCATGTCCCATGCTCAGGATTCCATCCATAATTGAAGCTTTTATCTGACCGGGCAACTGGCGAAGTCTTAAAAAATTGGCAACAGCTGATCTGCTTTTCCCGACCCGTTCCGCAGCTTGGTCCTGAGTCAGACCGAATTCAGTAATGAGACGATAATAGGCTTCCGCCTCTTCAATGGGATTCAAATCCGCCCGCTGAACATTTTCAACAATGGACATTTCCAGCATATCAGTATCTGTGATGGTTTTGACAAGAACCGGCACCTGTTTCAGCCCGGCCTTTTTAGCGGCACGCAAGCGTCGTTCACCGGTGATGAGTTCATATCCGGCATCGTCCTTTCTCACCAAAAGGGGCTGTATGATTCCCTGCTGACGAATTGAACGGGCCATATCTTCCAGTTCATCGTCGGAAAACTGCAAACGAGGCTGATAACGATTGGGCCGAATCAGATCGATATCACACGCGAAATATTCCTTTGCCATATCTTCTGTGGGTTCAATACCGGGCAGCAAGGCATCAAGACCTCTTCCTAAAGCCAATTTTCTGGTTTTTTTCGGGCCAGATTCGGCGTCTTTTCTTTTCATTTCCCTCTTCAATTTAATAATGTTGTAATGGTTTATTCCTTATAAGACTTTGTGCTTATCGCTTCTTTTTGAATCAATCGCTCAGGAGGTGTATGGTTCATGATTTCTCTGGCCAGAGTAAAATAACTTTGTGCGCCAATGGATGCGGCATCATACAGCAATATCGGTTTTCCAAAGCTCGGCGCTTCACCCAATCTGACGTTTCTGGGAATCATGGTTTTATATACCAGATGCTTAAAATATTTCTCGGCATCTTCAGCCACTTGATGAGAAAGGTTTGTTCTCTTGTCGAACATCGTCAGTAGGATACCGCCGATTTTGAGTTTTGGATTCAGATTGTGCTTGATACGCTTCATGGTTTGGAGAAGCTGGCCAAGACCTTCCAATGCGTAAAATTCACACTGAAGCGGAATCAGCATAAAATCGGCCGCGGTCAGCGCATTGACCGTCAGAAGGCTCAAAGACGGGGGACAATCAATGATAATGTATTCAAATGAATTTTGAATCCGGGATAACAGGGTTTTAAGGGCTGTTTCACGTTTGGGTTCCGACATCATTTCCACTTCAAAACACCGCCGTTGTCGTTTTCCCCACACCGCCCTTCTGATTGGCTATGCATATGATTTTTGCCATGGCAATAGACTTAGCATAAAACATGATATTTGAAAAGGACATAAGGATATGATTTGACTATTCAGCAATTGAATAATAATATTGCTCAAAGGTTTCGAAAACAGACATGCTTTTTTGTCGAGGTTTTATGAAAATGGTTAAAAAATATATCTTGCGATGCACGGTTTTCTTTTTCATATGCGGCATCATATTCCCTAGAATCACTTTTGGGATTACGATAAAACAGGAAGAAGATCTTTCCCGCGAGTTTATGAAACTTATCATGGCGCATTACGAAATTATCAAAGACCCGCTGATCGTTAATTACGTCAACGACGTGGGACAAAAGCTCGTCTTAACCCTTCCGCCGCAACCCTTTGCTTACCATTTTTATGTCATAAAGGAGGACTCCTATAATGCCTTTGCCACTCCGGCAGGCCATATTTTTATTTATAGCGGGTTGCTGGAAGCCATGGATAGCGAGGAAGAACTGGCATGCATACTCGCCCACGAAATTTCACATGTCGTGTGCCGTCATATTTCCCAGAAAATAGAAAGATCTGAAAAAGTAAACATCGCCACGCTTGCCGGAGTTGTGGCCGGCGTTCTCCTCGGAACCGGCGGCGCCGCAGCGGCTGCCAATGCGGTTACTCTCGGATCTGTTGCCGCGGGTCAAGCCTATGCACTGGCCTATAGCCGTGAAGACGAGCGACAGGCAGATCAGATCGGCCTCAAGATACTCAGAAAAGCCGGTTACAACGGCATCGGATTGGTAACCACTCTAAAA
>JARRRC010000327.1:0-7202 GCA_037381105.1 Desulfobacterales bacterium | reverse complement strand
GTAAAAGGTTCGGATGACAACGATAAGATATTGTTCTATGCGGATGCCATTCACCGGTATCTTAATTGTCTTGGATAAAATATGATTCACAATTTACGATATTCATGAAGGCGCTCATTCTTGCCGCAGGCCTTGGCACCCGGCTCAGACCCTATACTGAAAACACGCCCAAACCGTTATTTACCCTTGCCGGACGGCCGTTGCTGGACATTATCATCTCCAGACTCATCGATGCGGACTGTGAAGCCATTATCATTAATACGCATCATCTGCATCAAAAAATAAATTCCTTTTTAGCCGGTAAAAATTATTCGATTCCTGTTTTCACGCGGCACGAGACCGACATTCTCGGAACCGGAGGTGCCATAAAAAATGTCGCCGATTTCTGGAACGACAAACCCTTCGTGGTCGTCAACAGCGATATTTTCACCGATATAGATCTGAAAAAGGTTTATGAATTTCACCTGAACCACCCTCATCCCGTAACCATGGTTCTCCACAACGACCCGGCATTCAACACGGTAGCCGTCGATCCGAAGGGCTTTGTCCGATCTTTTGATGGTCCGTTTTCTCCGAATACCGCCCCCGCCTCCCCTTTCCATGGTTCAGCTTCGTTTAAGTCCGACAACCATAAAATGCTCACCTTTACCGGGATTCAGGTTCTGAATCCGGAAGTGCTTGAGATGATACCCGATAATACTTTTTCAAGCATTATCGACATATATAAAAATATCATTTTACAAAATAAAAAGATACGTGCGTTTATTTCCAAAGACAGCTGCTGGAAAGATCTCGGGACAACCGAAAGATACCGGCAGGTTGTTTTGGACCACATGGCGCCGGAAGCATTTCAACGCGCCTTCCCCGGACAAGCGCACCGAAAGATTGTCCGAACCGAACTTGAGGGAGATGGTTCGGACAGAAAATGGTACCGGATGACAGACGGGGATGTGTCCCTTGTCGTGGTCGATCACGGGATTCGACGAGACGATTCAACCAGCGAAGCGGACGCTTTCGTTTCCATCGGCCTTCATCTGAAAACCAAAGACATACCCGTACCGGAAATTTATCTTTTTGATACGTTTTCCGGCCATGTATTCATGGAAGATTTAGGAAATATTAACTTTCAAACATTTGTAAAAAACACCATAAATCAGGATCACATCATTTCATACTACCAAGTGCTCATACAACTCCTGGGAAAGCTTTCCGTGGACGGCGCCGCAGGTTTCGATCCGGCCTGGACCTGTCAGACCGCCGGTTATACCGAAGATCTTATTCTTGAAAAAGAATGTCGTTATTTTGTGGATGCTTTTTTAAAGAACTACTTGGGAATGGAAATCAGTTTCAATGATCTTGAAACTGATTTCAGATCTCTCGCAGACAAGGCATTAAAATTTTCCGTTAATGGATTCATGCATCGTGACATGCAATCCAGAAACATCATGGTCAAAAAGGATCGGTTTTATTTTATTGACTTTCAGGGAGGAAGACTGGGGCCGATCCAGTACGATCTTGCATCCTTGCTGATCGATCCCTATGTCAACTTGCCCCTGTCCGTTCAGGATTCACTGTTTGAGTTTTGCGTTGAAACGCTCACACCGGTTATCTGCGTTGATCCAGACCAGTTTTTCTCCTGCTATCAATATTGTGCCATTACCCGAAATTTGCAGATCCTGGGTGCCTTTGGCTTTCTGAGTCGCATAAAGAAAAAAACATCCTTTGAAAAATATATCCCAAATGCTATAAAGACATTAAAACATCGTCTTTCCGTGCTTAAACCGGGAGAATTTCCAGACTTAACATCGATTGTGAGGAAAATAGGAGGTGGAAGATGAACCGGATAAAACTTATGGTAAACGGCTTGCCCGGTAACATGGCCTCAAATGTCGTCAAACACGCCCTTGATGATCATCGATTTGAACTGATTTCACAATCGTTGACCGGCCCGGAAATTACCGATACCGAAACAACCGTCAATGGCGTAACGTTCGATTTGATTCAGCCGCAAGACCGGGATCAGGCCATTTTAGCCATAAAAAATAAAGAAGGTTCCTTTCTGAGTGTGGACTATTCGCATCCTTCGGCGGTGAACAGCAATGCCGAATTTTATTGCCGAAATGAGCTCCCCTTTGTCATGGGAACCACCGGAGGCAACCGGCAGAATCTCGAAAAAACGGTCATTGAATCTTCAATCCCTGCGGTGATAGCACCGAATATGGCCAAACAGATTGTCGGTTTTCAGGCCATGATGGAATATGCCGCCGGTGCTTTTCCGAATCTTTTCAAAGGATATTCCCTTGAGATCAAAGAAAGCCATCAGAAAGGAAAGGCGGATACCAGTGGAACCGCAAAAGCCATGGTCCGGTATTTTAAAAGTCTGGGATTGGTATTTAATGAGGGCGATATTGTAAAGGAGCGTGATCCCGAGATGCAAAAAACCGCCTGGGGTATCCCCGAGGCGTATCTGGCCGGACATGGATGGCATACCTACCGCCTCGATTCAGAGGATAAAACCGTGCGATTCGAATTTACGCACAATGTCAACGGCCGAGACATTTATGCCAAAGGGACCCTTGATGCACTCATATACCTGTCCGAAAAACTGACCCAAGGTGCGCGGGGAAAAGTGTATACGATGATTGATGTGCTGAAAGGCACTTAAATAAAGTCGAGCCTTTTCTAAATATTGTCATGGAGAGAATCAGGATTTGGTTTTCTTCGGAGGTCTTGTTTTGTCAGAAAAGAGGAAAGAGAAATTAGAAAACAGCTAACTGCCACCCTCTTTCCTATTTCCTATTTTCTCTTTCCTGTCTCCCGCTCAAAGATTCCTCGAAAATCATCATGAGATATTTGAACTTATTACCCTCTCCACTATCTCGTAGGCTCTTTCGAGGGCTTCATCGAGTTTCTCTGGCTTGCTTCCTCCGGCTTGCGCCATATCGGGCCTGCCCCCGCCGCCGCCGCCGACAGCGGATGCGATCTCTTTGATCATTTTTCCGGCATGGAGACGCTCCGTCAAGTCCCTGGTCACCACAACAATCAACAACGCCTTGGACGTATCCGAACTGCCGAGGACAACCACACCCGACTTTAGCTTCTCCTTGAATCGATCGGCTAGATCTCTCAAGGCAGCCGGTCTGTCGACCGATACTTTTTTAACCAGCACTTTTCCAAGGTCTTTTGATGAGAGAGTATTTTTTCAATTTTTTGGGGAACGGCATCCGGATGCTCCCTGAGCAGCAGTGCCGTATCATGTAGGCGTTTTATGCTTTTTTGAACATAATCCAGCGCGGCCGCACCGGTCAATGCCTCGATCCGCCTGACTCCCGAAGCCACACTCGATTCTCCGACAATCTTGAAAAGACCGATATCACCGGTTCTTTTGCTGTGGGTGCCGCCGCAAAGCTCTTTGCTGAAATCGGACAAGGATACCACCCGAACCCGGTCTCCGTATTTCTCCTCAAAAAGCGCTGTTGCTCCGGTCTTAAACGCTTCATCGGCTTCCATTTCCACAGTCTGAACGGAAAGATTTTCTCGAACTTTCTCGTTCACAAGGGTCTCAATTTTATCGAGCGTGTCAGCATCCGGCTGGGAAAAGTGTGTAAAATCGAATCGGAGCCTGTCCGGCGCCACCAGTGAACCGGCCTGTTTTACATGATCACCCAGAATGGTTCTTAAAGCAATCTCCCTTTTTGATGGTTCCCGAAACGACTTTACCCTTGTGAATAATTAAACCGGTAGGATCCTTTATCGTATCGGAAATTTCCATCTCAAAATCGTCGGCGGATATGGTTCCCGTATCGCCGACCTGCCCCCCGGCTTCACCATAAAACGGTGTGGCCTCGGTGACAATTTCAATGGATTGGCCTGCCGACGCCTCCTGAATTTCCTCTCCGTTTCTCACCAGCACCAGAACTTTTGAATGGCAGGACACCGTATCGTATCCTACGAACCTGGCCATTATTCCATAAGCCGAAAGATTTTTATATGCATCACTGATAGTAGTAAATGCTGCAATGGCTTTGGATCTTTCGCGCTGGGCCTCCATGGCCTCATCAAAGCCCTTCAGATCAAGGGCCATGTCTTCATCCCTGACGGCATCCCTGACAATGTCCACCGGAAATCCATAGGTATCGTAAAGCTTGAAAATGAGTTCTCCCGGCACCTCTTTTTGACCTTTTGCTTTTAAGTCCAGAAGGTTTTCATTGAGAAGCTTGAGCCCGTGATCAAGTGTTTCCGAAAACCGAATTTCTTCGTTTTCAATAACATTGGTGATAAAAGACGCCGCCTCGGTCAGTTCCGGATAAGCCGGCTTCATAATGTCAAATACAACCCTCGCCGTTTCATGCAGAAACGGCCGGTTGAGGCCGATATTTCGTCCGTATCGAATGGCCCTGCGCATAATTCGCCGAAGTACGTAACCCCTGCCCTCATTGGAAGGCAAAACGCCGTCACCGATAAGAAACGCTGCAGCTCTGCTGTGATCGGCGATGACTTTCATCGCAACATCCGATTCCCATGAATCTCCGAGGCGCTTTTCGGACAGGTTCTCGACCTTGTTCATAATCGGGCGGATCAGATCGATATCATAATTTGTCGGCACATCCTGGATAATGGAAACCATCCGTTCAAGACCCAGGCCCGTATCGATACTCGGCTTTGGAAGGGGGGTCAACTTTCCCGAAACATCCCGGTCGAATTGCATGAAAACAAGATTCCAAATCTCCAAAAAGCGATCACACTCACATCCCACTTTGCAATCAGGCTTACCGCATCCGAATTCCACGCCGCGATCAAAATGTATCTCACTGCAGGGACCGCAAGGACCCGTATCTCCCATGGCCCAGAAGTTGTCTTCTTCCCCGAACCGCGAAATCCGATTTTCCGGCACCCCGATATTTTTATGCCAGAGGTCATGGGCTTCATCGTCATCAAGATAGATTGATACCCACAGTTTATCTTCCGGAAGTCCATAACCGTTGGTCAGCAGGTCCCATCCGAAATCAATGGCCTTTTCCTTGAAATAATCCCCGAAGGAAAAATTGCCCATCATCTCGAAAAATGTATGGTGTCTTGCAGTATATCCGACATTCTCCAAATCGTTATGTTTGCCTCCGGCGCGTACGCATTTTTGAGCCGTCGTCGCCCTGACATAGCTTCTTTTTTCCTCACCGAGAAAAGCCCGTTTGAATTGCACCATGCCGGCATTGACAAATAATAACGTGGGATCATCAGAAGGAACGAGGGATGAACTCCTTACAATCCGATGGTTGTGTTTTTCAAAATAATCAAGAAATTTTCTGCGTATTTCATTGCCCGTCATATCTTACTCCACTTCAGGAATCATCCTGAACATTGTCCCGTTTCTTTTTAGATAAACCTAAGGCTTCTTTAACTCTAGTCAATGCCGAGTTGTAAATATCCGAATTGTCTTTTAAAAAATTTTGTACGTTTTGACGGCCCTGTCCGATTCTTTCTCCATCGTAAGAATACCAGGAACCGCTCTTTTCGATGATGCCCGCAGAGACACCGGCATCGATAAGATCTCCGGCCTTTGATATCCCCTCTCCGTACAGGATATCGAATTCAGCCTCAGCGAATGGAGGCGCCATTTTATTTTTAACCACACGCACCCGTGTTCGATTGCCGACAACTTCCTGCCCATCCTTGATCGAACCGATACGACGAATATCGAGTCTGACAGAAGAATAGAATTTCAGGGCATTGCCCCCGGTTGTTGTTTCGGGGTTTCCAAATATCACACCGATTTTCATACGGATCTGGTTAATGAATATCACCGCGGTCATCGTCTTGCTAATGGTGCCGGTTAGTTTTCTCAGCGCCTGAGACATGAGCCGTGCTTGAAGTCCCATGTGCGAATCTCCCATCTCACCTTCTATTTCGGCACGCGGTACAAGTGCGGCAACGGAGTCAATCACGATAATGTCCAATGCCCCGCTTCTTACCAGCATATCCGCAATCTCGAGAGCCTGTTCCCCGGTATCCGGTTGAGCGACCAGCAGTTCGTCGCAATTCACCCCGAGTTTTCTGGCATAGGAAATATCTATCGCATGTTCGGCATCAATAAAGGCGACAACACCACCCTGTTTCTGGGCTTCTGCGACCGCATGAAGCGCAAGTGTGGTTTTGCCGGATGATTCGGGCCCGTAAATTTCAGTCACCCTGCCCCTGGGAATCCCACCGACACCCAGCGCCTTGTCAAGAGCGAGAGATCCGGTGGATATAACCGGCACATCGATAATCGTACTGCTTCCCAGTTTCATGATAGCGCCCTTTCCGAATTGGCGCTCTATCTGACCCATGGCGGTTTTTACCGCCTTCTCTTTGTCCGGCGAAATGCTCATTGTTCCCTCCGATTGATCACCCATATGGTGTTCTTAAATGCATCGGAAATTTTATCCCGGCAGTAGCGGGATAAAATATAATTTTTTCGAAACGATTGAATTCGACCAATGGATGGATTCAAAAATATTGATTTTTTAAAGAATATTATCCATTTTTTATTTTTTTGTCAAAAAAATTTCATTACACTTTCATGCTTTCAGCCGTGTCATTGGAGCCACACGTCGGAGTTCTAGGCCAAAGACACACTGGCCAGGCTTGTATAAACAGCGCCTTGTGGTTTCAATTCGCTTTTAAACAAAATAATTTTATCGGCAATAAATGTCTCGGATTCAAAATTTCTAAAGGCGATCAATGCATCCCCAAGTTTTTTGATATCCATTTTTGCCTTTATCCGCCCAATGGTTAGGTGGCCCTTGAACGGTCGTTTCTCTTGAGGAAAACCGATATTTCTTAAATTTTCATCCAGTGATTTTTGCAACCTTATAAGAAACTCAAGTTGCCCTGTAAGACCAACCCATAAGACACGGGGACGTTTTATGCCCGGAAAAATGCCGATTCCTTTTGGTTTGAGAGAAATGGGTGAAACCCCATCCGCAGCATTGGATATTGCTCCGGAAATGTCATCGATGTCAGCCGCTTCAACATCCCCCAGAAACTTTAAGGTCAGGTGTATATTCTCGGGATGAATCCATCGAATGATAATCCCGTAATCCTTTAGACCTTGCTGAAGTTCATGGAGGCTTGAAGTAATATTTTCCGGGATCTCAATGGCAACAAATGTTCGTATGGCATTTGGCATAAAAAAAGGTGATGGGTTATAGGTTATAGGTTAT
>JARRRC010000326.1:0-6009 GCA_037381105.1 Desulfobacterales bacterium | reverse complement strand
ATGCCGTTGTCTTTCGGTCTTCTTCCTTGATGACTTTGGATTTGCGTTCCAGTCCCATGTAGACTTTATCCTTGGCATCCTCAAGATCGACCATATCGACCTTTTCCTTATTTCTTTTTGCGGCCAAAAGCGCCCCTTCATTGACGAGATTTTCCAAATCCGCACCCGAAAATCCGGGTGTCCCCTTTGCCAATGCCATAACGTTTACATCCGATGAAATCGGTGTTCTTTTCATATGAACTTTAAGAATTTTTTCCCGGCCGATAATATCCGGCAGGGGAACAACCACCTGCCGGTCAAAACGTCCGGGACGCAATAGGGCCGGATCGAGAACATCAGGACGATTTGTAGCGGAAATAAGGATCACACCTTCATTGGATTCAAACCCGTCCATTTCAACCAGAAGCTGATTCAAGGTCTGCTCTCTTTCGTCATGTCCGCCTCCGAGCCCCGCTCCCCTGTGGCGCCCCACAGCATCGATCTCATCGATGAAAATAATGCACGGCGCACTCTTTTTGCCCTGAACAAACAGGTCTCTTACCCGCGACGCTCCGACGCCGACAAACATTTCTACGAAATCCGAACCGCTGATATGAAAGAAGGGAACATCCGCTTCACCGGCAATCGCACGTGCAAGAAGGGTTTTACCGGTGCCGGGCGATCCCATGAGAAGCACCCCTTTGGGTATCCTTCCGCCGAGACGGGTGAATTTTTTAGGTTCTTTTAAAAACTCGATAATCTCTCCGAGTTCTTCCTTGGCTTCATCGATGCCGGCGACGTCCTCAAACGTCACTTTTTTCGATTGATCGGATTGCAGTCTGGCTCGGCTTTTGCCGAAAGACATGGCTTTTCCGCCTCCGGACTGCATTTGGCGCATAAAAAATATCCACACGCCGATCAGAACAATCATCGGAAACCATGAAACCAGAACGGACATGTACCACGGTGATTCGCTCTCGGGTTTCGCCTTTATGGTAACGCCCTTGGCCCGAAGGGTTTTTATCAGCTCGCTGTCCCGGGGTGCATAGACTTTGAAACGATTATGATTGGTACCCGTAACATAGAGCTGCTGCCCCTGTATGAGGACATCCGCAACACGCCCGTTATCCACCATATTCAAAAATTCCGTATAGCTGATGCTTTGCTCGGACATGTGCTGTTGGCTAAAAAGGTTGTAAAGCATGATCATCATCAGCGTGATGACAATCCATAATGCCAGGTTTTTGTAGAAAGGATTCAACGGCCTTAACCCCCTTAAAAAACAATTAATGATTCATTAATATTAATCATCATTGATGATTAGGCAAGCAAAAGTTCCACTTTCAGGACATTTTTGGTTGCCGGCGTCAATTTTACGGACTCATCGATTCGATAACCGACGACCCAAATTATTTTCCCTCCGCTCAAAAGGATAGGGCATTTTAAACGGTCCCTACGTGGCACTTTCTTGTCGATAAAAAATTTTTTCAGCTTTTGTGTACCGCCCGCACCCAGTGGCCTAAAAGCGTCCCCGGGTCGAAAGTTCCTCAAAACCATCGGAAGATTTAAAGCATCCTTATCAAAAAAATTGGTATGTTGTCCAGTACAACGATAATCGGGCATATTTTCGATGTCCATCTCTGTAAATCGGACATGGGCCTTGATTTCTCTGATAAAAACAGGTTCTAACTTTTCTATTTGATATTCAAAAGAAAACGTATCCCTTTCATCATCCTGATCAGGACTGTTCCCATAGCGTAGTCGTCGATAAATATGGACCGAATCCGGGTCTTTCCGGATTCTTAAGCCGTCGGGAAGGTCTAAATTCCCGCAGAATGATTTTTTCGCCAAGAGGTCGATAATGGAATCGATGTTGGCAAAACCAATACGCCTCAAGTTCCCTTTAACTTTTGCAAGCGCCATACGAATGACTCGCCGCTGCAACGCTCTGTGATAACGGTTAAGCGCCGGAATAAAAAGAATGACATGATTTTTTTGAACACCTAATGCCGCCTTTTTGAAATAAGGATAAACCATATCTTCAATCCATTCTTCTTCAGATCTTACAATTGAGGAAAGCCGATTCAGTGTTTTGGAAATATTCGGGTTGTACTCTGCCCTCAATAACGGGATCAAATCGTTACGAACCCTGTTCCTGACATATCTGGTGTCCGCGTTGGAAATGTCAAAAACGCTTTTCAATCTGTTTTGTTTTAAAAAATCCATGATGTCGGCTCGGCTTAACTTGATCAGCGGCCGGATGATTCTGCCGTCTCTTACCGGAGGTATGCCGGACAGCCCCAGTGTTCCGGTTCCTCGAAAAAGATTCATCAAAACAAGCTCTGCATTGTCGTCTGCATGATGTCCAAGTGCTATTTTGTTATACTGATCTGTTTTCGCAATGTCCTCTAAGAATTTATAGCGAACGCTTCGGGCGGCCTCTTCCAAAGAAAGTCTATTTTCCACCCCATATCGGCGAATATCCGTTTTTTGCATATAGCAGGGCAAGTCGAGGGTTTCAGCAAGAGATTCAACAAACTTGGCGTCTTGATCAGAATCATTCCGCCGAAGGCAATGATTCAAATGCGCAACGCCCAGCCTTAGAGAAAAACGAGGAGCGATTTTAAGGAGTATATGAAGAAGTGCAACCGAATCGGGTCCTCCGGATACACCGATAAGCACCGAATCTTTCGCTTTAAGCATCCCATGGACGGTGATGGTTTTTTCTACGGTTCTTAGTAACCTATTGTTCAAATATTTTCGCAACGCTATTACGGATAGGGTTAAAAAAATCTACTTTGAGTTTCATACCCCAACATTGACCAGAAGTGATTATAACATGAATTATCAGATGGTTGTACATATATGGTTTCATTAAATTATGATATAGGGCCCCCTTATTGTCAATAAAAAACGCGCACGAAAACAACAGATGAGTCTTTTACAATCCGGTGTTCTTTTTTACCTTGAAAAAATTTTTCATCGATTATATTCAATATAAAGGTTGTGCTAGGCGGGGAGCTAGCGGTGCCCTTTTCCCGAAATCCGCTTACGCGGGGCTGAATTCCCTCTGAAGGGTTTGAAACTGGAAACCTATAAGTCAATGTGACCGGCCGCCGCGCAACAGACGGTTACGAACCTCGTCAGGTCCGGAAGGAAGCAGCGATAAGTAATTCGCTCTGTGTCGTGGATTGATCCCGGTCAATGATTTGGCTTATTACATTTCAGCAAAAATTCGACAGGGGGTGCACAACCAGCTTTTCCATGGGATTTTCAATACCGCCTGTTTACCCTCTAAATTCCTGAACCTATAAACTAAAATTCCCATTTCCAGCTTGACAATATTTCATCCCGTCTTATTTTTTGTGCGTTATTGGTAAATTCTTTATCATAGCTTCACCTGAATTGAGCGATTGTTGAGTTTGCCGAACAACAGTAAAAGCGCTTTAAGAATATAAAATTTATAAGTGACAAAAATCATACGAAGGCTGAGGAAACCGTCGGTGAGGACAAGGAGCATAAAACAGATGATCCCAAAAAAGAAAAGAGCAGCCAGATCGTTGATCCGCTAAAAGAGATGGAGGAAAAGGTAGAATCTTTAAAGAAAGAAGCTGCAGAGAATCATGATCGGCTGTTGAGAATGGCTGCGGAGTTTGAAAATTACAAAAAGCGCACTGCCCGTGAAATGGAAGATTTCAGAAAGTTTGCCATTGAAAGATTTGTGAAAGCCATGCTTCCTGTGGTAGACAGCCTTGAACTTGCCATTGAATCTTCAAGAAATGACAAGCAGGCCAGTAGTTCGGTGGTGGAAGGCGTCACGATGACCCTTAAGGAAATCTATAAGGTTTTTGAACAGTTCGGCGTTAAGCCGTTTGAGTCTTTGGGAAAAACATTTGATCCCTGTTTACACCAGGCGATGATGCAGGAAGAAACAGAGTCGTATCCTGAAAACAGCGTATCTCAAGAACTCCAAAAAGGATATATGATTCACGACCGGCTCCTCAGACCGGCCATGGTGACGGTATCCAAGAAAAAGGGGGAATCTGAAAATTGTCAAGGCGAGACGAAAAATAAAGAGGACACATAGATCATTTTATTAACTAGGAGGATAGCAAATGGGTAAAGTCATTGGAATCGATTTGGGCACAACGAATTCGTGTGTCGCAATCATGGAAGGCGGCGATGCAAAAGTGATTACCAACCCCGAGGGAGGTCGCACCACTCCTTCCATCGTTGCCGTTTCAGAAAGTGGTGAAAGATTGGTGGGTCAAATTGCCAAACGGCAGGCCATTACCAATCCCGAAAATACGGTATTTGCCGTAAAAAGGCTTATCGGCCGAAAATACCGTTCAAAGGAAGTTCAGGATGACATAAAGATACTCCCTTACAAAATTGAAGAGGCCAGCAATGGCGATGTTCGCATCAACCTCAGAGGCAAACAGAACAGCGCGGCGGAAATATCATCTTTTATTTTGGCAAACATCAAACACACGGCCGAAGAATATCTTGGGGAAAAGGTCACCGATGCCGTTGTAACAGTGCCTGCTTACTTTGATGACAGTCAGCGCCAGGCCACCAAAGACGCCGGAAAGATCGCGGGGCTCAATGTACTCAGGATCATCAATGAACCGACAGCCGCGTCTTTGGCTTATGGCATGGACAAAAAGAAAGAAGAAAAGATAGCGGTTTTTGATTTAGGGGGCGGTACGTTTGATATATCCATTCTTGAAATCGGCGAAGGGGTGTTCGAGGTCAAGGCGACGAATGGAGATACCCATCTTGGCGGTGAAGATTTTGACTTAAGACTTATCGATTATCTGGCCAACGAATTCAAAAAGGACCAGGGGATTGATCTCAGAAATGACAAAATGGCCCTTCAGCGACTGAAAGAAGCAGCTGAAAAAGCCAAAATGGAACTTTCCTCATCCATGGAAACCGATGTTAATCTTCCGTTCATTACCGCCGATGCCTCCGGCCCCAAACACCTTAATATAAAAATAACCAGAGCCAAACTCGAAGGACTTGTCAGCGATCTCCTCGACAAG
The DNA here is from genome assembly GCA_037381105.1 of Desulfobacterales bacterium. Classification (GTDB taxonomy): domain Bacteria; phylum Desulfobacterota; class Desulfobacteria; order Desulfobacterales; family UBA11574; genus UBA11574. Next base: position 985 of record JARRRC010000326.1, on the reverse strand, counting down.
CTGGAAAAGCCTTGCAGGCTCGCGTTAAAAGATGCGGGTTTGAGTCCCAAGGATATTGATGAAATCATTCTTGTCGGCGGCATGACCCGTATGCCGGCGGTTCAGGATCGTGTTAAAAAAATCTTCGGGAAAGACCCGCATAAAGGCGTTAACCCCGATGAGGTTGTGGCCATCGGCGCTGCGATTCAAGGCGGGGTGCTTAAGGGAGACGTCAAAGATGTACTTCTCCTCGACGTAACGCCCCTTTCTTTGGGCATCGAAACCCTGGGCGGCGTCATGACGCGGCTGATCGAAAAAAATACCACTATTCCGACGAAAAAAAGTCAAATTTTTTCAACGGCGGCAGACAACCAGCCGGCGGTCTCCATCCACGTGCTTCAGGGTGAACGTGAAATGGCTGCGGGCAACAAAACGCTGGGGCGTTTTGAACTTGTAGGAATACCACCAGCGCCCAGGGGTGTGCCCCAGATTGAAGTCACCTTTGATATCGACGCCAACGGCATTGTCAATGTCTCGGCAAAGGACATGGCCACCGGCAAGGAACAATCCATCCAGATCACCGCATCCAGCGGATTGTCCAAAGAAGAAATCGATAAACTCGTCAAAGACGCAGAACTTCATGCCGAAGAAGACAAAAAGAAAAAAGAGCTGGTCGACGCCCGGAATCACGCCGATGCATTAATCTACTCCACTGAAAAATCGATCAACGATCTCGGCGACAAGATCGATGCCGCCACCAAGAGCAAGGTGGAAGCCGCCATCGAACCACTCAAAAAGGCCATGGAAGGCGATGATACCCAGGAGATCCGGCGGCTGAGCGAAGAATTGACCCAGGCGTCTCACAAACTTGCCGAAGCCATGTATCAACAGGCTTCACAAAAGGACGCCCAGCAGCAGGCCCACGCCGGTGCAGGCGGCCAGGAAGACGGTTCAGCCACAGCAGATGAAGATGTGGTGGATGCCGATTTTGAAAAGGTCAAAGAAG
>JARRRC010000325.1:0-3555 GCA_037381105.1 Desulfobacterales bacterium | reverse complement strand
CTACAGGCAAACGGGATTATATCGTGCAGGATGATGGTCGTTCTATGGGCGTGTCTGCGGTGAACCATCCTCATCGGGCACAGTGATGATGAACGTACTGCCCTTGTTCGGGGCGCTTTTAATCTTCAGGCGGCCGCCCAGGCTCTCGACGCGCTCCCGGATACTCAGCAGGCCAAATCCAGGAGTGTGACCAAGGTGCGCGGGGTCGAAGCCCCGGCCCCGGTCGGACAGCGTAAGCCAAATACGGCCGCGCTGCCGACGCAGGCGCAATCTCGCCTCGCGTACCCCGGCGTGCTTGATCACATTAAGCAGCATCTCCTGGGCTGCCTTGTAGAGAAGGAAACGACGGGGTTCCGAGGCGACCTCGATCTTGCCTGCGATCTCCAGATGGACGGTGAAAAGGTGCTTTTGCTGCATCTGCCGGGCCAGCCACTCTAATGCTCCGCCCAGATCACCCTGTGATAGGGCTGGTGAGCTGAGTTCATGGGATAAACTGCGGGATTTATCAATGGCATCGGTCAGCAAATTCCGCACCTCGCCCGCGGCTTCGCACGATTCGGCGTCATCCATAACCCGCATACGCAGCAGTTCCACATGGAAGTTGGCCGCCACCAACACCTGCTGCAAATCATCATGGAGGATTTCCGCCAGACGCTTGCGCTCCCGCTCTTCCGCCTCCGCCAGTTCCAGCGTTAATCTCTGAAGCTGCGAGGCCCGGCGGACCAGTTCCTCCGTGCGCTGTGCAACTTTGCTCTCAAGTGTGGCGTTCAGCTCACGCAATGCCTCTTCCGCCAGCTTGCGCTCGGTGATATCCGCGAGCATGGTCAATGTGCCGAGAAATTCTCCCGCGGAACCGAAGCGGGGCGCCACCCCCACCAGTACCCAGACCGGGCTGCCATCTTTGCGCCGCAGACGAAATTCATAGCTCTGCTTCCGACCGCCCTGGCGGAACTTCCATCGTTCTCTCATCCAAAGCAGATCCTCCGGAAAGACCAGCTCGAAGTGGGTCATGTGCATGGCCTCTTCCCGGCTGTACCCCAACATTTCCGACCAGCGGTCGTTGACAAATACAATCCGCGCTTCCGGATCGACAATCAAAATCGCTTCCGTCGCAGTCTCGACGATGCTCCGATACTTCTCCTCACTCTGGCGTAGCGCTTCCTCTGTCTTTTTTATTTCTGTGATATCGTTTGAGACTTCTCCCGCACCTACAACTTTTCCTTTTTTATCGAAAATAGGTACATATCTTGTTCGGTAGTATCTTTTATAATGTTTTGGCCCAAACTCAACTGCTTTTTCTACAGTCTTTCCCTTCAATACCCTTTTCCATAACTCAAGCGCTATCTTCTGTTGATCGGGCATTTCCGAAAAAAGCTCCGGTATGCTCATCCCAATTTTATTATCTTTTCCTGTAATCCGCTTGATATTTTCTTTATGCTCTTTGTTGAAATAGGTGAATCTGAAATTCCTGTCTATTGTAGCAATGATGAATTTTGTGGAAGATGTTATTGTATCTAATAACAGATTTAGATTGTTGATCCTTTCCTGATGATTCTTACGTTCTGTGATGTCGCTGAACATCACTGCGAAATGATCTTTCATAGGACTGTAAACATATAGTGAATACCATTTCCCTTCATGTTGGGCATAATTCTCAAACTGTACAGGCTTCCCGGTTTTTGCGACCTTGCCGTAAACTCCTATCCAGTCAGCAGGGTCTTTTTCTATGCCTGGAATTGCTTTCGTAACTGGCTTGTTCAGGATAAATTCTTTCTTTATTCCTGTCTGTTTTTCGAAGGCATCATTCACTTCAAGAAATACATGATCTACTGGTTTTCCTTTTTCATCAAATATTGTTTTTCCAAGTGCAAAACCGTCACTCATAGAGTCAAATAGAGTTCTGTATTTCTGTTCGCTTTTCTTTATTGCCTCCTCAGCCTTTTTGCGATCCGTAATGTCCTCGAATACTGTATAGACTTCGACAGGCTGCGGCTCCCCCGGCCTGAAGATCGGCACTGCGTCGATGCGAATCCACCGGCGTTCATTGCGGCCCGGATGGAACAGGCCCATCACGACACCATGCACCGGCTGGCCCGACTGCAAGGCTACCATTGCCGGATGCTCCAGGCCGGGGAAAGGTGAGCCATCTTCACGAATGGTGTGATGCTCTTCTTTGACTGAACTGCTGCCGAGAAACTCGGCCTGTGTCTTTCCGAGGATGCGCTCCGCTGCCGGATTCATCGCGATAATCGTGCCGTCAGCGCTTTGATGGACCACGCCCTGCAACATCGTTTCGGCAAGCAGACGATGGCGCGCTTCGCTTTTCCGCAACGCTTCCTCGGCCAGTTTGCTATCAGTGATGTCGACGAACGTACCAATGAACTGGCTCACCGAGCCGTCGGCGTTGCGAGCGAAGACCGAGTCGTATGAAAGGCACCAGATCCAATCCCCTTGCACCGTTCGAAAGCGATACTCGATTTGATGGATATCTCCCTCAACTGCCCGGGCTATGGCCTGCATGTGCTGCGTGACCCTCTCTAGGTCCTCCGGATGGAACAGAGCAGCAAACTCAGCCCCGTCCATCGCGTTGAATCCATCAAGGCTGTAGCCAGTCAGTGCCATATACTGGCGATTGACGAAGACATTGGCGCCGCGATTGAGATCGTAGATGTAGAGCCCGGCAACCGAGGAGTCCAGCACCTTGTTCAAAAACGCCTCGCTCTCGCGCAGCTGTTCTTCGGCCAGTTTGCGCTCGGTGATATCCTGGGTGATCCCAAAACCGCCTTGCAATTTACCTTCATCGTCGAATTCCAGGTAGGCCTTCTCCCGCACCCATTTCACCTGACCGCCCACCACAATTCGGTGTTCCAGATCATAAGGCTCTCCGCACAACGCCACCTTCCACCGTCTCTCGACCATCTGGCGGTCTTCCGGGTGAACGATCTTTTGAAATATCTCGTAGGTTAGCGATGTCCCTTTGGGCACACCAAAAATGCGATGGGTTTCGTCGGACCAGTTCAGGACGTTATGACGAACGTCCACGCGCCAACTGCCGATCTGCCCGACCTCCTGGGCCCGATTGAGATCCTTATGACTCTCCTGCAAGGCTGTGGTGGAGGCAGCCAGCTCAGCGGTCCGTTGTTTCACTTTTTCTTCGAGTTCATTGTAGGCTTGACGCAGTTCTTCCCTTGAACGGTTTCGCTGCACGTATCCCCACATCCCTGTTAAAAGCAGAACAATCTGGCGCTCATCGGACTTCTCGTAATCAGAAGCCTTGTTGCCAACCCCCGCGATCGCCACAATTCTCCCGCCCTCAAAAATCGGCACGGCCATAAACCTTTCCACCGCAAGATGGCCATCGGGCAGCCCTTTCTTTCTGAGATCGGGCTTGCTGTAATCGTTTATAAATAGCGTAGCGTGTTCTCTGACAGCTTCGGCCCAAATGCCCATGAAAACTACTGGGTTGACCAGGATGGCGCCCGGCATCTGATCCATTGGCACAACGGCTGTCTGACGGATTCTCGGGGAACGGTGGAGTACATGATCGGCACGGGT
>JARRRC010000324.1:0-3568 GCA_037381105.1 Desulfobacterales bacterium | reverse complement strand
GATAAAAGGTGTTATAGTGATGAATCTGAAGCTTCGCCTCGCCTGACAATGCAAGACACGAGTGGGCAAGACAACTTGTAGAATTTTCGAAACGTTCGCTGACGACTAAATTTGAATTCCCCATCCCGCCATGACGGGCCAGCGCGGACTGGATTCAAATGGGGATAGAAATTTTTAGTCTTTTGATTATTAGACCCCATCCCGCTTTCAGCGGAACGGGAGTTTCATAAAATCGTTACACGATTTTATTGAGGATAGGACTTTGAAAGAGGATAATGCCGTGGATGATGACAGGCCTTCTTCTGAAGAATTGGAACGGTTGGTCAAAGAATTGAAGGAAAAAGTTGCCGGTTTCACAGGATCGGAGATGGAGAAGAACGAGAGCGAACAACGCTTTCGACTGATCTCCGAAACTTTGCCGGTGGGAATTTTTGAAACAGATGCAAACGGCGAATGTCTGTATACCAATACCAGTTGGCAGGAAATCTTCGGGGTGTCTTTAATGGAAAGTCTGACGTGTGACTGGAAAGAGTTTCTCCATCCCGAGGACAAAGAATCCGTCTCCGAGCAGTGGGCACAAACGTTAACCAATCTGAAGGCGTTTTCCAAGGATTGCAGGATCATTAACTCAAAAGGCGACGAGCGATGGATCCACCTTCGCTCTTCTCCTGTTTTTTCCGATACCGGTACACGGTATACCGGAACTGTAATGGATATTACCGATCGAAAACGTACCGAGGTTGAACTCAAAAGAGCCAAGGATGCTGCAGAAGCTGCAAGTATCGCCAAAAGCGAGTTTTTGGCCAACATGAGCCATGAGATTCGAACACCCATGAACGGCGTCATCGGTATGACCAATCTTTTGCTGGATACCGAGCTCGGGAAGGAACAGCGCGAGTTTACCGAGACCATTCAAAAAAGTGCCGATTCCCTGATGGCGGTCATCAACGATATTCTCGATTTTTCCAAAATAGAAGCCGGTAAACTCGAATTGGAGATCATCGACTTTGATTTGAGAGTGACCCTCGAGGAAGTGGGCGAGCTCATGGGGCTTAAAGCCTATGAAAAAGGACTGGAATTCGCTTCCGTCATTCATCATGAAGTACCTTCCCTGTTACAGGGAGATCCCGGAAGACTGCGACAGATCCTGATCAACCTGGTGGGCAACGCCGTCAAGTTCACTGACACTGGAGAAGTGACCCTGAAGGCAGTATTAGAAGAAGAGGATAAGCATCGGGCCTTGATCCGATTCAGTGTCAGCGATACCGGCATCGGCATAGCGGAAGAGGGAATGAACCGGTTGTTTAAGTCGTTTTCGCAAGTTGACGGTTCCACTTCCCGAAAATACGGCGGAACGGGTCTTGGGTTGGCCATATCCAAGCAACTCACCGAATTGATGGGAGGGACTATCGGTGTTGACAGCAAAGAAGGTGAAGGCAGTACGTTCTGGTTTACGGTAACTCTTGAAAAACAATTCGATAAAAATGATGCTTTAATGGTACCGAAAGATATTCGCAAGAAGCGGATACTGATCGTAGATGATAATGCCGTTAATCGACAGGTTTTTAGAGAACATCTCAAGTCTTGGGGATGCCGCTACGGTGAAGCTTTGACCGGTGAACAAGCCATCAAGGAGCTGCGCCGGGCCCGAGAAATCAAGGACCCTTTTGAGATTGCAATTGTCGACATGCAAATGCCGGAAATGAATGGGGAAGAATTGGGCCGTTATATCAAAAAGGACCCGAATCTTGCAGACACGGTTCTTATCATGGTCAGTTCCATGGGGACACGCGGGGATGCAGCCCGTTTGAAGAACATCGGTTTCGCCGCCTATTTAACCAAACCGATCAAACCGTCACAGTTGTATGACTGTCTCGTCGCAACAGCCGGAATGTGCAAAGAAAAAGAACCGTCACGGGATGCAGCTATCATTACACGATACTCTCTGGCCGATGATAAAAAACGCCGGTTACGAATATTGCTGGCCGAAGACGATCCAACCAATCAGAAGGTGGCTTTACATATTCTAAAAAAATTCGGCTACCGGGCTGATGCCGTGAGCAACGGCCAAGAAGTCTTAGAGGCGCTTGAAAAGACTCCCTATGATATTGTATTGATGGATATACAGATGCCGGTGATGGACGGATATGCGGCCACAAGTCGAATTCGCCGATTGGAGCTTGAATCTCAAAGCATTAAACCTAATGATCAGTATTCCGATGATGAAGCACTTCTTTATTTTCCGTATTTGGAGCAATCGAAAAGAATCCCCATCATCGCTATGACAGCCCATGCCATGAAAGGGGATCGTGAGAAATGCATTGCGGCTGGAATGGATGATTATACGCCAAAACCTATCAACCCGCAGGAGCTGTTGGAAAAAATCGAAAAGTGGACCGGTGCTGAACGAAATGCTTCGGGCTCAGGAGCCGGGGTTTCGAAAAAAGAGCCGCAGCCCGATACAGAGGAGGAAACCATTCCGCTGGACCTTGAAAATGCCCTTGAAAGAGCCATGGGGGACAAAGATTTCCTAAAAATGCTCCTTGACGGGTTTATCCAGGAACTTCCGAATCAGATTGAATCGATAAAGGCCGCCGTTGCCGGCACCGATGCATCGGCGTTGATCGAACAGGCGCACAAAATCAAAGGTGCGGCCGCCAATCTGAGTGCCTTTGGGGTCTCTGATGCTGCAAAATTGCTGGAGAAAATCGGGCGGGAACAAAATATGGACCAGGCCGATCAAATGCTGGAAGTTTTGCTGAAGGAAGGAAAACGGCTGGTTGAATATATAGAACGGGCGGAATGGTAATAAGAAGTGGTTTCAAAAAATACCCACGGTCTCAATATCTGTGTAAAACTGAGAAGTACAATCCTCGAAATATTCCCGATATTCCTGCGGTTGGCCGTCCCAGTTCGCCTTGACCTTGAACCCGATTGAAGGTTTTGAAACCACTTCATAATCTAATTTAGATTACTTTAAACTTTAGATCATTTTAGATCATTTCATACTTTATAAGATGAATATCATCGTTGTTAGCGACTTACATATCGGGTCACAATATTTTCAGCATCAGGGATTTGAGCGCTTTCTTAAAAATATTCCCGAAGATTGCGAACTCATCTTAAATGGCGATGTCATAGACAATCCCAATCAAAAATTGCAGCCGGCTCATCAGCAGGTTCTAAGTCTTATCGATCAGGTCTCTCGACGTCAGCGGGTCATTTGGGTGAGGGGGAATCACGACAACGGTTATGTCCCCAATGGCTTTAAGCACATCCAATTTAAGACTCGTTATACCATTGAGGACAGGTTATTGATTTCCCACGGGTATGACTTTGATGAAATCATGCCCAGAAGCCGGATTTTTATTCGGTCATTTAAGTTAATGCACGATTTGATGATCAAGTTTGGATCAGAACCTGTACATGTGGCGAATTATGCCAAGAAATTCGCGTGGCTGTATAAAGTCCTTCGATACAATGTCATGAAGAATGCGGTAAACTATGCTCTGGAACATGGATATGAAGGGGTTGTTTGCGGGCATACGCATTACCCGGAGGATCGGGT
>JARRRC010000323.1:0-4959 GCA_037381105.1 Desulfobacterales bacterium | reverse complement strand
AGTTTGTATCTTCCCATGCCCATTAAAAGCATTTCACAGCTTTTCCACTGAGCGACCCTTTCAATCCGCCTCTAATTGCGATTATTATTCCAACCTTGTTGAAAAATTGTTCCTCAGCGATTTTCCGGTCATTACCGAGAATTGCCGGTATTGCGTACCCCCCCACGTGTTTCAAGGTTGATTTTCCTTGTAAGGTCCTGTACGGTTTTCATAACTTTTATTGATCGCAAACAAAATGGAGAAAACCCCATCGTAACGGATATACTCATATGGTCGCGTTTCATCTTCCTTGCCGTCAGCGTGCTGGTGTTGATTTTCGTACTGATCAAATTGAGATCCAATGCAACCGGGACCATTGAACAGACGGTTCGGGAAGAACTCCGTTTTGGCCGCGAAGAATCCGCAAAAGCCGCCAAAGATCTCAGACAAGAAGTCTTTTCAAGCCAAAAATATTCCATGGATACGATGGTGAAAACCATCGGCGAAATGGGCAAATTCCAGAGCGATCAACTTGAGTCCATTGCCAAGCGCATTCAGGAGCTAACGGAATCCAACACTGCCGGCATCGAAAAGCTTCGAGGTACCATCGACGCACAACTGAAATATCTGCAAGAAAGCAATGAAAAAAAGCTGGATCAAATGCGACAGACCGTGGACGAAAAGCTTCAAAGCACCCTTGAAAAACGACTCGGAGAATCCTTCAAGCTTGTCAGCGAACGACTTGAGGCGGTTCAGCACGGTTTGGGGGAAATGCAGAATCTTGCCACAGGGGTGGGTGATCTGAAGAGAGTTCTCACCAACGTCAAAACTCGCGGCACCTGGGGTGAAGTCCAGCTCGGTTCGCTTTTGGAACAAATATTGACTCCGGATCAGTATGATAAAAATGTAAATATTAAAACCAAGTCCCAAGAGAGTGTTGAATATGCCGTTCGGCTGCCCGGAAACGACGAAACCGCCGATGCCTGCGTATGGATGCCCATCGACTCGAAGTTTCCTCAGGAAGATTATCTGCGGCTTGTAGAAGCCGCAGATGCGGTCGACGTAGATGCCGTGCAGAAAGCCACGGCGGCGCTCATTCGTTCCGTCCACAATTCTGCGAAAGAGATTCGTGACAAGTATATCGAACCGCCCAAAACCACCGATTTTGCCATTATGTTTCTGCCCACAGAAGGCCTTTATGCCGAAGTGCTTCGGCAGCCGGGCCAGGTAGAAAAAATTCAGCAGGATTACCGGATAGTGATCGCCGGCCCCACCACACTGTCGGCAATACTAAACAGTTTGCGAATCGGTTTCCGAACATTGGCCATAGAAAAGCGATCGAGTGAAGTATGGAAAATTCTTGCAGCGGTCAAGACGGAATTTGGTAAATTCGGAGATGTGCTGAGCAAGGTCAAGAAACAGTTGGATACGGCATCGAATACCATAGATCAGACCGGTGTTAGAACACGCGCCATGGAGCGTAAGCTGCGGGAAGTTGAGAAAATGCCGCTGGAAACAACCGCAAAAATCCTCGAATTGCCTGAAAATGATACGAAAGCGCCTAATGATGATCCCCTAACCGCGTCGAAGTTCGATTAGAAAACTTAATTTCAGTCGGCCATCAGCCCGCTAGGGAATTATGAATTAAAATTAATAACGGCACGACGACACTGAGGATAAACAACACGCCTTCATACGAAATCCAGGCTTCAAACCGGGTTTTCCCATTTTTGCGTACGCTGACATATTTGGCCAAAAAACCCAAGCCCATTACCAGCCAGAATACGAATAGCATTGCAATGATCGTCGGCGTGTTCATTTCCGGCAATATTTCTTTATTGAATCGTATCTAAACCATCCGGGCTGCGTTAACAATGCAATTCCAATGAATCGTGTTTTCAGATGGGCTTACGTTAATATAGAATTGATGTATTTTCAAGGGGATTATAGAACCTCTATTTTTTGAATATATACGTAATGTCCGGTAGGATGGATGAAATTAAGTGAATCGGTATCACAAATTTGAAATCTATCCAAAAACATTGTAATCTGAAACAGACCAACCGATCATTTGGACATAATGTTTTTGCCGTCAAAAACACGACATTTACAATTAAGGTACTCCATGATCTCATCGAATCCGGCTTTTTCTTATTGGCTTCGCGTTCCGCCAAAAAATCAAGGAAACGGGATGCCTGAAAATTGGGTTGAAGACGAAACCAAAGATGATACACTGGAACAAGAGGAATTTATCCGCTGCCGGCAGTGCCGGAACATCATTGCGAGTCCGGACGACCGCATCACCGTTCAGGGAGCCCACCGGCACACCTTTGCCAATCCCCACGGAATTGTTTTTGAGATCGGATGCTTTAAAGCCGTAAAAGGCTGTGGGCATGTGGGGCTCCCTTCGGATGAATTCAGTTGGTTTTCAGGGTATAGCTGGCGGGTGGCGATCTGTTTCATGTGTCTTACCCATCTGGGTTGGGTTTTCACCGCTTATGGAAAGGAAAGTTTTCACGGCTTGATTCTTGATCGACTGATAACTCAGTAGTACAGGTAAAAGTGCGAGGTTTTAAGAGTCCGACAAAGTCAACCCAATTTGAGGTTTTCAGCCGGCATTCAAGATTTACCGATGACACCGTCCTTACCATAGCCGTTGCGAATGCTATTTTAAAAGGAAATCAGCAATCGATTTGAATATGATCTGGACCGGTCGCTCGCCGAAATCAGACCGCATTACGCCTTTGATGTATCGTGTCAAGGCTCTGTTCCGGAAGCAATCATAGCCTTTCTGGAAGGGAAAAATTTTGAAGATACGATACGAAAAGGGATATCTTTAGGCGGCGACAGCGATACCATCGCGTGTATCGCAGGGGGAAATGCCCAGGCATTCTACCAAGACATTCCCCGGGAAATTATATTAAATATCAGAAAAAGACTGCCGGAGCTGTTTTTACAAATCATCGACGAATTTAATAAAAAATACGGGTTAATTTTATAAATATTATAATCGTTTTCAAGTTTTGAATTATGTCCTGTTCAACAGGCTCAGCGTCCCTTTGACGGCATTGGCGGCCTTATCAATACTCAATATCCCGGTATTGATGATCAGGTCGTAGTTGAGAGGATCTCTGATATCGTTATTAAAGTATTTTTTAATAAATGCCTTCCGATCCGATTCTGTTTTTAAAACTCTGGCTCTGGCGTCTTCAACGGAAACGTTGTAGTCTTGGGATACATTTTTTAATCGCGTTTCCAATGGGGAGATGACTCGGATACTGAGCCTCTTTTTAGGCGGCAAAATAAAGTTGGCGCCTCTTCCCACAATCACTGCACGGCCATGTCTTCCAATGGTTCCGATAATCTTCATCAGATGTTGAAGATACTGATCCGGCCACAGGTGATGCTTATCTACAAGAGAGGATATCCATTCTTCGAGTACCGAAACGCCTTTTTATCGTCGAACTTGATCTTCTACAATTTGCTCAATAGAACGTGTTTTTGCTTTCATGATTCCTCCTTTTTCCGCCTATTTAATATTATAATTACGCTCCAAGAGGGTGTCAATAAAAGAAAAAATGTCGAAAAGAGGGACGAGTTTCTTTTGACATCAACGCGGTTTTATCCTACGATAATTTTTTGAAATTATATCTCAATATGCGTTATTCTGTGATCAAGCAGCCCGATTTCAGATTTTTTCAGCTTATCATTTATTTCAGGAATAATGCAGTAGGCATCATTAAAGGAGGAAACGGTTATGAGAGTGGAAATAAAAACAATTTTTTGCACCACCGATATTTCTGACTTTTCAAACCATTCCGCATCCTGGGGCGTGGCTCTGGCCCGGGAGTTTAAAGCTAAGCTTTTTGTCTGCCATGTCGTTGATTTTCCTGCTGCCGTTACATACGGAAACGGTCCCATATTTTTTATCTAACCGAACGACTCATGCGCACGCTTCACTGTCCGTTGCTAGTGATTCGGGGTCCGGAGCATGATCTTAACGTTCTGTCGGACCAAATGTTAAACTTTCAAAAGATCTTGGTGGGTTGTGATTTTTCCGAGGATTCGGATCTGGCCTTTCAATACGCGTTGAGTCTGGCCCAGGAGTTTCAGTCCGAACTCCACCTTGTCCATGTAAAAGAGCCGGCGGTTTATGCAGAATGGCTCAAGCTCTCTGTTGAACTGGAAGAAGTGCTGTATACCAAGTTGAATGATAAGATAAAGGAAAAACTGGACAAGATGGTTCCCGAAGAAGCCTGCAACTGGTGTCTGCCTAAAATCGAAATTTTGGAGGGAAAACCGAACGAGGAATTGATCCGTTATGCAAGGGAAAATAAAATTTCTCTGATTGTGCTGGGGGTTCGTGGACAAGGTCTTGTGGAGCGGATGTTTGTCGGTTCCACCACAGACCGCGTCATCCGTGAGGCTCCCTGCCCCGTACTCTCGGTATGCTCAAAAGGTTAGTCTACCGGTATACACCGGCACAGGATTTCTCCAGGAGCGATCATGAGAAAATCACCTGTCATCAAAACATCTTTACCCGGCCCCAATGCCCGCAAACTCATCGATCAGGATAAAACTTACGTTTCTCCCTCATATACCCGTTACTATCCGCTGGTGGTTGAAAAAGCCAAAGGGCTTTGGGTGCATGATGTGGACGGCAACGTATTTTTGGATTTTACCGCAGGCATTGCCGTCTGCGCCACTGGTCACTGTCATCCCGCCGTGCTTAAGGCCATTAAAAAGCAGGCCGATCTGCTGATTCACATGTCGGGAACCGATTTTTATTACAGGCCCCAGATCGAACTGGCCCGAAAACTCGCCCACCTGGCTCCTGGAAGAGGAAGCAAAAAAGTATATTTCGGCAATTCGGGCGCTGAAGCGGTGGAAGCGGCCTTTAAGCTGGCGCGATGGCACACAAAGCGTGAATTAAACTTGGCGTTTTACGGGGCGTTCCACGGCCGCACCATGGGAGCGCTT
>JARRRC010000322.1:0-5559 GCA_037381105.1 Desulfobacterales bacterium | reverse complement strand
CCAGCATTGCCCCGTAGCGGCCGGCAAGTTCGTCCAAATCTTTTAAAGGAGCGATATCGCCGTCCATGCTGAAGATAGAATCGCTTACGATGATACGGCGTCCTCTGGGCTCGCTTTTTTTGAGCAGGGTCTCCAAGTGGTCCATATTCTTGTGTCGATATCGATGCCATTTGGCGCCGCTCATCAACATCCCGTCTATCAGGCTGGCATGATTCAGCCGGTCTGCAAATATTTCATCGTCCCTTCCGGCCAGGGAAGTAAGCACTCCGATGTTCACCAGAAAACCGCTGCCGAATACAAGTGCCGCATCCGATCCCATCATACGCGCCAAAACCACCTCCAGCGCCTCATGCAGCTCAAGATGTCCGGACATCAGGCGAGAAGCCGTAGCACTGCACCCCATTTGCGCTGTGGCCTCGATGGCAGCGGCTTTTACATGAGGATGACTGGCCAGATTCAAATAGTCATTGGAAGAAAAATTGAGAAACTTTTTGCCGTTTACCGATATTTTTCCACCGGCCTCGGGCAGGATCCTAAGCTCCCTGAACAATCCTTGCTCCTTGAGCGAATCCAGCTCCTTGTCAAAATACGTATCCAACTCTTTTTTATTCTTCACCATCTCGCTTCTTTATACCATCGGTATTCAGGGGATGTGCTTCGCCGTCGAACGATATCGGCGGAGTGGCTTCGTCATTTCAATGACCAGACACGTAGACGCCAAAGTGAAACGGGGAAGCACACCCTTCGAATACCGACTTTTGTTCTATGCCTGAGCCTTGAAATGATCAATGTCAGCGCCTTCGATCGCCGCTTCAAATCCCAAGTCCGCAATCATGTCGAACGCCTCTTGGGCCGATTGTCCTTCGGTGGTGAGATACCCGGCTACGAAAATCGAATCCACGACATAAAGCGCCAGCGGCTGAAGCGAGCGCAGATGATACTCTCTTCCGCCCGCAGCACGAACCTCACTTTTGGGATTGAGAAAGCGCGCAAGACAGAGTGCTTTCAAACATCGGCGGGGATCGAGATCGGTGGCACGATTTTCAAAAGGTGTTCCTTTAACCGGAATCAGAAAATTGATGGGAACCGCTTGTGGTTTGATATCGCGCAGCGCAGCCAACAGATCGATAATATCTTCATCGGTCTCCCCCTGACCGATGATGCCGCCGGAACAAATCTCCAATCCCGCTGCCTGGCAGTTTGCAATGGTGGCGAGCCGATCCCGAAATGAATGCGTCGTGCAAATCCGGTTGTAAAAACGCTCGCTGGTGTTAAGATTGTGATTTACCCGATCCAATCCCGCAGCCTTGAGTCGAGCGGCCTGGCCCGGATCCAAAAAACCCAGCGACGCACACAGCAAAAGACCGGTTTCCTGCTTGAGGCTTCGGATGATATCACACAGGCGCTGAATCTCTTTTTCAGTGGGGCTCTTTCCACTCAGCGCCATGCAAAAACGATGTGCCCGCGTCTTTACGGCCGCTCGTGCTTCGGCCAGCAACTTCTCTTTAGATACCAGAGGATAGATTCTGATCTTGGCATTGGAGACTCTCGATTGCGAACAATAATGACAGTCCTCTATACACAAACCGCTCTTTGCATTACTCAATACGTGTATATGCACTCGATTTCCAAAATATTCGCGCCGCACCCGATAGGCTGCATCAATCAGCGATATCACCTCGTCGTCATGACAGCCAAGTATCCTGTGGCACTGCTCTTGGTTAAGACGTTTTCCCTGGATGGATAGATCGGCAAAATTTTGAAATGGCATAATGATTTTCTCGTTGTTATACGGTTATAAACAATTCGAATAACGATATGATTATTCTTATCAATTGATCATTTGAGGTTATAACACAAGTATCTTACATCCGTAAGCCGATCATCCGGTCACGCTGAAGATGAACGCATCGCATACCGGCTCATTCCACCGTCAATACCTGGACCGAGCCAACCTTGTAAACCATCCTCTACATAAGGTTAAAAACAGACCCGTCCTGTTCTCACTAAATGGTATTTATATCTGTCCTAACTTGAATTTGATTTAATAGAATATGAAGGATTAGTTGTTACACGGCACTTCCATCCAGCCCCATTTTTCCACCGGAACCGTCCGCCATCTTCCGTAATAAGAGTCCCAGGTATCCTGATAATGCCGTTCAAGCAATCTCCACTCCCGACACTTTGCATGCACGCCGGGTTGAGGTGCGTTGTATGAATATCCGTAAACCGGAGAAGCTGCCGGTGCCGGAACATACGGCGCATAGTAAACCGGCGGCGCAGCCACCACTGTTCTCGGGGCAAACAGATAGCCGGTTAACAATCCAACGCCGAAGCCTAAAAACACATCCCCGCCGCTTCCATGCCGGTGAGCCTCTGCCGAAGCAGGCAGGCAAAACAGGAAAATAAGAAGCAGACATACGCTGATCCGTATTATTTTTCTCATTGTTTTTTCCTCCAACCCGGCAGGATAGATGCTTTTTGTCTTTTGCCAACTTTTGAAACAAGCTGCAGTGCGATAAGCACTCAATGAACACTTCAAAAGGCCTTCCATCAGCGCCCTCGCCCTCGATGCTCATATTTACGCCAATTTCTATCTTTATGCCAGTGCCGGCTCTTTTCCCACCGATGCCAATTTCCATGCAACTGGGCATATGAAATCCGGTGGTGGTACTCGTGTGCTAACCTGCGATAGCCGGTCGGAAGCGTTATCAATACATGAGGGACTCTGGCGGGAGCAAGATATCCCCATGGTCCATCATAGGACCGGGACCAGTACCAATGGTCGCTAAACGGCCGATACCAGGACCCGTGATAGAACAAAATGTCCACATCGATATCCGGAACCACATACGCATACGTTCCGGGTATCACAGCTACAGAAGGGGGTGCAGAGAATATATATGGGGATGGCGACCCCACGGCGTCCGACTGACTGTCCGAAGCGGGCTCACTATCGGTGCAGGGCACTTCCACCCAGTCCCATTTTTCCTGTGGAACCTCCACATATTTTCCGGTGGAGGGATCAAACCGGGTTACCATATGTTTCTCAACCATTTGCCATTGCCGGCATTTGTCTTGATCTCCGGTCACGGGAGGACCGGACGGGGGCGGACTGATATCAGAACCGGCCGGCGGAATCGACGCAGAAGAGTCCGTAGCGGGCGGCACTGAAACATTCGCGCTGCTGCCGGGATAAACATGCACCACCGAACTGATTCCGCTAATCCCCGAGCCTAGAGGCATCTTGAGCACGTAAGCCTTGCCGCTCCGGGTTTCTGTCAGTTGCAGGCGCAAGTCTCTTGCAGACTGGGCTTCAGCGGGAAAGAACAGGAATCCGTAGGCTAATCCCGTGTAAATATCTCTATTTTCCAGTGACTTGCTGTTTAAGTCATTTATGATCGTCCGCCGGGCCTCATTCGATTCGCCGGCCCCCTTCACCCCGCCTAAAGTAGCGCCGGCTGCGGCTCCCACCGCTGCCCCCTTACCGGCTGCCTCCCCGACACTGCCTCCGCTTACGATCCCTATGGCTGCGCCAATAACTGCCCCTGCCGTAGCCCCGAGGAAACCGGAATAGGCCCCTTCGCTGAAAATCTTTTTGGTCTGGGCAAATCGGGTCGTCCGCTCATAGGCGGTTCTTTCATTCAGAATCGGCCAAAGATTTCCCTTCTCATCTTCTAGGAAAGTTTGTCCGGCATTAATTTTAAAAGCATGAGGTCCCTGGTTGTCGAAAACCACCTCTACCGGAAGCAGTCCGGCACCGCGCACATCAAAACCAAATGCCTCTTGTGCCTTTTTGCGGTCGACAAAAGCCTCCGCAGCCACAGTGCATCCATCCACAACAATGGCATTGGCGTATGAACTCGGCGTTCTCATGGGGAGGGGCTGCGCCTTATAGGCCGTAGTGCAGGCGCTAAACAAAAAGAGTGTCGACATCAAAACTAGAATCCGGATACTTTTTTGCATAAAAGGATCCTTTCTTGCTTGCGGTTCTTGTAGGTGCGGCAAAAAGCTTTCTTTGATCGAAAAGCGCCCCATTTTATCGGGACAGATATTGACAATCATTATACACCATATTTATTCATTTCTCAACTTCAAGGTTTAGCACCGGTTCATTATTCTAAATTTCGAACCAAATCAATTGGTTGAGCCTGAAGTAAGAAGGTATGTCAAGCCGGACTGAGGCGGTTAACCGCCCCGATTAAAAAAATCGGGACAAGCATCCATATCGCGAATATTTTTAAGGATTGACCGTCTCAGCCCAACACAGAGACTTGTCCGCCTTTGGCGGATTGAGCCCGAGGGGAAGTTTTAAAACCACTTCTATGTATGCTCTGCCCGAACTGTTACTCGTTTAATAATCTTTTTATGCAGTCTTTGAGTTCTGAAATCTTTATCGGCTTGGGGAAAAAATCATCCGCACTTTTTCGAAATGCTTCGATGGAAGCATCCATACTTGCAAAGGCGGTAATCATAATCACTTTGGTTTTCGGAAATTCCTTTTTTATGGTTTTAAGAACCTCCATGCCGTCGATATCCTTCATTTTTAAATCGGTAATCACCACGTCGAATTCTTTTTCCTTAAATCTTTCAAATGCCGGCTTTGCATGCAAAAAAGTCTCTACAACGTAGCCATCTCTTTGAAAGGTCGCTTTTATCATCTTACCGACGATGTTCTCGTCATCAATCACCATAATGCTGTGACCACTCATCGATATCCTCCTTTGACGAATAAATGGGTAATTCTATGGTAAAGGTTGTTCCTTGTCCAATCTTGCTTTTCACCCTTATCTCTCCTTGATGATTTTTAACAATACCATAACTGATAGACAAACCCAGGCCTGTTCCCTGGGTACCCTTGGTACTGAAAAACGGATCAAAAATATTGTTAATAAACTTTGGAGAAATACCTGTGCCGGTATCCTCTATTTCGATCAGGATGTGACTTGTATTATTTTCAAGAATCGTCCTGATGAAAAGCGTACCTCCGGGAGTCATTGCCTGAATGGCATTGGTATATAGATTCACCAGAACCCCTTGAATTTTATTTTCATCAATAAAAACAGGAGGAAGCTCCGTCTGCAGATTCAGTTGGGTCTCAACTCCGGAAACGTGAAGCATATTCTGGACCAGTCGAAGGGAACTTTTTACGACGCTATTGATATCTTTAACCTTGAAATCTGTCTGTTTGGGCCTCGAAAAATCCAAAAGGTTCTGCACAATATTTTTTATTCTCGAACATTCTTCCTCAACCGTGTTCATGTAATCCAATCTCTCCGCCTTGCTGAGGTGATCATAAAGCTCCGTATAGGTTTGGGCAACCATGGATATGTTATTCAGCGGATTGCCCAGCTCATGGGCGACACCAGCTGTTAGAATTCCTAATGAAGACAGTTTTTTGGACTGGACAAGTTGCTCATGTCGGGTCTTAAGTTCCTCACACATTGAATTGATCGCCTTCATGGCGGAGCCCAATTCATCGTTAGATATCTTCTCTTCCGTCTCAATGAAGTTTCCTTCAGATATGGAATGTGCTGTTTTCTCTATTTGACGAAGGGA
>JARRRC010000321.1:0-7161 GCA_037381105.1 Desulfobacterales bacterium | reverse complement strand
TTCTTTTCAGCATCGTCTTCAAGGCCTTCAGGTGCTGCCAATCGAGTCTGTGATGCCGGGGCAGCACGAAAATTCCGGGCGCCATGTTCTCGACCACAGCCGCATGAACCTCGATGGTCCCGACGTCCGATCGAACAGCTACCTTGTCGCCATTTGAAATCCCCAATTGGTCTGCGTCCTTTTTCGACATAAACATGCAGGGGTCCCTTTCCACCTGCCTAAGATACGGAGAACGGACGGAAAGTTCTTCGGTACCGAAGGTCCAGTCCACGGTGATCAATTCTATATCGTCGCCAGGTTTAAAATCCCTTTGAGCTGCAACGGATCGTTGCCGTTCCATATGTGCCTCTATGCCTTTTGCGTAATTAAGCCTGACGCCGGCGTCCGGAAATGCATCCTTGGGTATAAGATCTGAAAATATCGGATGGGCTTCAATCAGCCATTGCATAAGTTCGGTATGCGTTTGGTCTTTGCGGGAACCTGAGGTTCCGTCGTTAAGTTCCGTCAGCGCCTGCCAGGCAGGCCTGGCTTCATGGTCGGGAATATCTTCCAAGAAAACCCGGGGGGGATGACTCCCCGGACTGACCTGAGAAATAGCGCGGCCGCCCTGAAAGGCAACAGGAACTTTCCGAGCCCTTCCCTCCTGATTCATAAAGAAACCACCGGCTTCATACAGGGTCATGGTCGGCAAAAAAACATCGGCATCCCGAACTCGGGCAGAATCCAGATAATCCATCACAACAAGCACATCGAGTCCTTCAAGGGCCTTTTCCAACCGGATTCGATCCGGAAAATTAAAATAAGGATCGCTTTCCACCAGCATCAGCGCCCGAACGGCACGGGTTTCGATTCCTGCAAGGATTTTCTCAAAAGAGGTATCCGTATCCGCAAGCAAAGCGGCACCAAGGGCGTTGGCTCCGGTGAACAGATAAAACAGGCCGGATGCCTTGTTCCCGGATTTCAAATGCCGGGCAAGGTCGGCGGCCAGGCCGGAAACGGCAATCGGCACAATTTCCGTACCGCAGACAATGACCGGCCGCAGACTCCGATCCAGGTTTTTTTCCACTGCCGCCATCTGATCCGGGTTCCAAAAAGACGTAAGATCTTCGGGCACAATTGTCTCCGAATCTTTACCGGTTTTGGGTCCGGACACTTCAAAAACATCGGTTTTCCCGATGTTTTTCAACAAAACCCCCAGCCAGAGACCAATGGCGTCGGGAGCAACCGGCAGGTGGAAGAATTCAAAGGGCAGGCTGACGGGCCGAGGATCCACAAGGGACACGTTGGCACCCTTTCTCTGCGCCTGGCGCATGGCCATGGCCAGCATCGGGGCTTCGTTGACAGGATCAACGCCGACCGCCAGTATATAATCGGCGTCTTCCAAATCTCGCAGGGAAACCACTAGATCGGAATCGAGTTCGGATGCGGCGGTTTTGACCTTTGTCTCCATGTCAGGGTCCATCCCGTATACGGGCCCTTGCCAGCCCTTTGTCCGGCAAAGACGTTTTAAAGCCGCCTGGGTTTCCAGGCTGCTTCTCACGGACCCCACACAGGCAACACCAGAAGGGCCGAATTCTCGGCCGATGCGGTCCAGTTCATCAAAAGCCCCCCGAATAGAATTTTCCCATGAAGTCGCTTTCCCATGGACGTGCGGGTGCCGGGGTCTTTCATCCTGGCCGGCATAATAAAAACCGTACCGTCCGCGATCGCAGATAAAATAACCGTTAACCGCCTCGCTGAATTTGGCTTCCTGTCGGATAATTTGACGATACCTCGCACTGACCACGGTATGACATCCCAGAGAGCAGTTGATACAGAGGGACGGACTTCGCTCATAATCCCATCGCCGCCCGATGAACCGCGACGGCTTGTCCGTATAAACGCCGGTGGGGCAGATATCGGTCAAATTGCCGGCAAAGGGGCTTTCAAGGGTGCCTGCTTTATACCGGCCGAAATAGACACGGGTGCCGATTTGCATGACACCCAGATCGCGATAGCCGGTAAATTCCTGATAGAAGCGCGAGCACCGGTAGCACTGAATACAACGGTTCATTTCATGCTGGATCAACGGTCCGAGATACTGATCTTGATGGGTCCGTTTTTTTCCCTGAAAACGTCTGATTCCATGGCCGCCGGCAATGGTCAAATCCTGGAGCAAACAATGGCCGCCTTCATCGCACACCGGACAATCGTGGGGGTGGTTCAGCATCAGCCATTCGATAACATGTTTGCGGAAATCGACAGCCTCTTCATCTGTTGTGGATACCACCATCCCGTCCTTGGCATCGATCATACAGCTCATCTGCACGCCTTTGAAAGGACCCTCCAGGAATTTCACCGCACAAACGCGACAGGCTCCGACAGATCCCAGGGCCGGGTGATAGCAAAACCGCGGAATCATGATGCCCAGTTTTTCGGCGGCTTCGATCACCTTGGTCCCTTCGGGAACTTCTATTTCCTGTTCGTCGATAATCAGTTTCGGCATCTATTACCTTTAACGGTTGACAATTGATCGTTTGGATCGTTTGGATCGTTTAAACCCTTTAAATCGTTTGGTTCGTTATGTTGGTTTTATTAGTATCATTGGTTTTATTGGTTAATAGGAATTGTGAACTGTGATTGGTGAACTGTAAATAGTCAGTTGTTTATTCAGTATCATTGAAGTTCAACGGTTCACCGTTTACTATTCACTGTTCACACTGTTTCCGCCTTCTGACTTCCGACCTCCGACATCCGGCCTTTTATCCTTAATCCTTCAATCCTTAATCCTTAATCCTTTCACCTTTCACCTTTGAGCTTTGAGCTTTGAGCCCATTTCCTCTTTCCTTTTTACTATTTTCTAATTCCTGGCCTCCGGCTTATAGTCCCCTGTCTTCTGTTTTTCTGAACTCTGAACACTGAACACAGTCCCCAGTTTTCCCATGCGCTACTTAAAGGGACATTTCTTTTCCCGGATATGTGCGTCCACCTCATCCTTAAAATAGGTTAAAAGGCTCTCTATGGGTGCGACGCCGCCGGGAGCAAATGCGCAGTAGGCATTCCACAGATGGTGGCACATTTGCTTGATAATCGGAACAAATTCCGCCTGACCCTGTCCGTTCTCGATGCGCCAAAGCAGATCACGCAGGTATGGAAAGCCTTCCCGGCAAGGTGTACACCAGCCGCAGGATTCCCGGGCAAAAAACTCCGTCAGATTCAACGTGGCTTCAACCAGACAGGTCTTATGATCAAAAACCATGATGGCTCCGGTACCCAGCCGGTGACCGGCTTTTTTCATGGATTCAAAATCCATCTCGATATCATAGAACTCAGGGGTCAAAAAGGCCGTGGAAGCCCCGCCGGGCAAGCAGGCTTTGAATTGAGCCCCATCCCGCATACCGCCGGCATGGGTTTCTATGATTTCGCTCAACCGGATGCCCATGGGAAGCTCATAGCATCCCGGCCGATTCACCTTGCCGCTGACGCAAAAAAGTTTGGTTCCCGATCCGGTTTCAGTCAATGCCAGATTCCGAAACCACTCAGCGCCGTTGCGGATGATATGCGGAATACAAGCCAGCGTTTCTTCGGCCGTTTGCCTTGAAGGGCATTCAGCTGAGCCGTCACCTCGCCGCAGATATAGCGCCCCCCGCTTCGGTGCACCGCGATATCAAAAGTATAGCCGCTGTCCAGAATGTTGTTTCCCAGACAACCTGATGCTTTGGCTTTCTCTATCTCCCGATTAAGTATCCGGGCGGCGCTTTCATACTCCGGCCGGATAAAGATAATCCCTTTTTCCGCCCGTGCCGAATACCCTTCGATGGTCATCCCCTCAATGAGCATGTGGGGATCTGCGTGGATCAACACGCGATCCTTGAAGGTCCCCGGCTCCATTTCATCGGCGTTGCATACGATATATCTCGGGAAAGGGGCATCATCGGCCACGGTCATTATTTTTCGTCCTGCAGGAAACGCAGCGCCGCCCCGGCCGAGGAGCATTGCGTCCAATACCAGGGTTCGAACATCCTTGTAGGAAAAATTCTTCAAGACATGGGCCAACGCCTCGTAGCCCCCGCTCTCCCGGTATTCTTCGATTGAGGCAATCCGGTCCGGCTTGCGATTTTTAAAAAGGACTTGAGGATACATTTATCCAGCCTCTTTTCTTAGCGTTTCCAATATATTATCGAGATCCTCGTGTGTCAGGGGACCGTAAACTTTGCGGTTGATGAGCACGGCCGGCGACCGGTCACAATAACCGATACAGCATACCGGCAAAAGCGTGAACAATCCGTCCGGCGTGGTTTCACCCATTTTTATCCCGAGCTTTTGACTGAGATAGTCCCGAATGGATTCATATCCGTCCATCCAGCAAATGACACTGTCGCACACATGAATAACGTATTTTCCCACGGGTTCCCGATACAGAAAAGTATAAAAAGTAGCGAGTTCTTCCATTTCAAGGGGCGTCATGCCGAGTAAAACCGCCGCCTCTTCCAGGGCTTCATCACTCAAGAAACCATAGTGATCCTGAAATGCAAGCATCACATCCACAACCAGCTCTTTAGGATGCTCGGCAGATGATATCATCTCTTGAAGTGAAGCTTTTAATGCTTCGGGCAGCATTCAAAAAGATCCTTTCAATACAAATTTAACGATCAATATCCGGTAAAATAAAATCAACGGAGCCAATGATGGCAATCAGGTCGGATATGGACCATCCCAGTGCCATCAGGGGCAGGGCCTGGACATTGGCAAAGCCGGGAGCCCGAATCCGCATACGATACGCATATCCCAGCCCGTCGCTGACCACGTAGTATCCCTGTTCCCCCCGCGGAATCTCACAGGAGGCATAGGCCTCTCCTTTTGGGATTTTAGGACCCCGGGTGACATTGACAAAGTGGTGAATCAGGCTTTCGATATCTTTGAGCATGTCCTTTCTTTGGGGAATCACATACCGGTAATCATCGGTAACATAGCGTCCCGGCGGCATCTGCTCCGCAGCCTGTTTTATGATTTTCAGGCTTTGCCGCATCTCCTCCACCCGAATCAGATAGCGTGAGTAACAATCGCCGTGGGTAGCTGTGGGAACATCGAAATCGAATGACTCGTATCCGGAGTAGGGAAACGCTTTTCGCAAATCCCATGACAGACCGCAGGCGCGCAGATTGGGGCCGCTGACCCCCCATTCCATGGCATCATCCAGCGAAATTCGGCCGACGCCCTGAGTCCTGGCCTTGAAAATCGCATTTTGGGTAATCAGTGCTTCGTATTCTTTGAGACGGGAAGGAAAGATGTCAACAAACGCATCCACGTCCGCTTTCCATCCTTCGGGAAGGTCGGCGGCAACACCGCCCAAACGAAACCAGGAAGGATGCAGCCGGCCGCCGGTGATCAATTCAACGATGTCGAGAATCATTTCCCGTTCCCGGAAGGTATAGAATGTGGGCGTCATGGCGCCCATGTCGTGGGCAAAGGTCCCGAAATAGACGAGATGATTGCTCAATCGAAAAAATTCACTCAACATCACACGGATATACTGTGCCCGGTCCGGCACTTTGATTCCGGCCAGTTTCTCCACGGCCATGACATATGGGAGGTTGTTGGCTGCGCCGGCCAGGTAGTCCACACGATCCGTGTAAGGAATGAATTGGTTCCATGTCTGCCGTTCGCCGATCTTCTCGGCAGCCCGGTGGTGATAACCGATATCCATGTCCATATCAACGATTTCTTCGCCCCTTAGGGCAACGATAAATCGAATCAAACCATGTGTGCTTACGTGATGAGGGCCGATATTCAGTATCAGCTCTTCTTCTTTGTCCGATCTTCGCACATATACGCCGCCGTCCAGCGGCTGGCGCTTTACGGCGTCATCTCGGGTATAAGGGGGCATTTCCGTTGCCCTGCCGGGGTGACTTTTCCGAAGGGGGTGTCCTTCCCAATCGTGGGGCATGAGAATTCGCCGGAGATTTTTATGGCCCTCAAATCGGATCCCGAACATGTCAAAAACTTCCCGTTCATACCAATTGGCGGACGGCCAGATATCGGTAATGCTTTGGGTTGTCGGATCATTCCCCCAGACCGGCACCTTCAAACGCAGCCGGCGGGCCGGATCAAATGAAAGCAGGCTGTAAACCAGCGTGTAATCCGGATAGCGTTGTCCCGGTCTGCGCGCGGATTCGTCAATGGCCGTCAAATCTTCCAAACGCCGGAATCGGGGCAACGCCTCGGTCTTGAGAAAACGAAGTATCTTCTTGAGTCCGTCTTCCTTGACCTCAAACGTCATCATATCCGAGGTTTTCGGCTGTTGCGTCACCGTGTCCCCAAATCGCGCCTTTAAAATTTCGGCAAGGCCTTTGTCCTTTTCGCTGAGTTCAATCTGAGCCGGCGGCGGCGTCCACATCTGGTCGGAGCGGCTGTCAAAAAATCCGGGCGGCACCGCTGATGACCCGCGAATCGCAGCGCCCTTCATGCCGGGTCCTCGCGGATCCCGGGATTTGGTTTTTCCATCCAAGAGAATGGGGGTCTGAGACCCCTGAGTTCCGCCGCCAAGGTGCAGAATGGAACGGAAAGGACGTTCAGAACGAATCTTTTCCTGCAAAAGGACAATTGCCTGCAAAATGGCCTCGGGCCGCGGCGGGCAGCCCGGAATGTAAACATCCACCGGTAAAATCTGGTTTACGCCCTGCACGACGCTATAGGCGTCATACATGCCGCCGGTGTTGGAACAGGATCCCATGGAAATGACCCACTTGGGTTCCGCCATCTGTTCGTAAAGCCGGAGAACCACAGGAGCAATTTTTTTGAACACGGTTCCTGAGACAATCAAAAGATCGGCCTGTCTGGGCGAAGGGCGCAATACCTCGGCACCAAAACGGGCGATATCATAGCGGGGAGTAAATACTGCCGCTTCTTCAACAAAACAGCATGAAAGCCCGAAAAACATGGGCCACAAGCTCATCGATCGCGCCCAGTTGATCAGCGGATCCAGATATTTGTCGAGGCGGTTTAATCTCTGGTTCGCGTCGGTCCCCAATCGAGTCCCCCTTTCCGCCAGATGTAAACGAGGCCTAACAGCAGCATGATGATGAAAAACGATATTTGCAGCCATCCCGACCAGCCGAGTCCGATGCTGGAGATGGCCCAGGAGAAAATATAGGCACCTTCCACGTCAAAGATGAGAAAAAA
>JARRRC010000320.1:0-8520 GCA_037381105.1 Desulfobacterales bacterium | reverse complement strand
CTTTCAAACCAGACTTTAAATGAGATTAATACAATGGAAGGCAAACTCGAATTAAAGCAAGCGCTTCTGTCAAGGATGATGCATATTCTGGGTGAGGGTGTTGTGCGTAGAATTTATTTTACAGAGTTTGTAGTTCAATAGGTGAATGATGGGAAATATTTTATCACAAGATGAAGTAGATTCCCTTCTTGACGGTATTACCGAAGGGAAGGTTGAAACTGAAAGCGATGCTTCTGAAGAGAGTAAATTGATAGAAGTATATGATTTCAGCAAGCCGGCCGGTCCAGTGCACCTTAGGTTGCCTGCTTTAGGAATTATCAACGAAAGACTTTCGGGCCTTTTAAGGAGCGATTTACAGGCTGCCAGTCGATCGGTTATAGATGTCAATATAGCCTCAACGGAAACAGTCAAGTTTAGTGACTTTTGTCTCTCTCTTCCAATGCCGTCGAGTCTAAATATATTTAGCATTAAACCTCTCAGAGGATATTCACTCATTGTTCTGGAGGGCAACCTGGTATTTTCTTTTGTTGACAGTTTGTTCGGAGGCAAAGGCGTCAGTCATGTCAGACTCGAGGGTAGACGATTTACTACCATTGAAACCAGGATTGTTGAAAAAATCGTTAATATCATTCTGGATGATTTTCAGAAAGCTTGGTCAGATGTTTATGAAATAAAAGCAGTATTTATTCGTTCAGAAATGGATCCCCAATTTGTAGGGATCGGAACACCCGACGATCAGGTTATTGTTAATAAATATGAAGTGCAGCTTGAAAACGGTAACGGGATAATCACTATATGTATTCCTTATTCCAGTATTAAACCGATCAAAGAAAAACTCAAAAATAAGTTTCGTCGTGAAAAACTGGAAGTCGATAGTAAGTGGAAAAAATATATCCAGGAAAAAATAATGGAAGCGACTGTCGAATTGAATTGCACGATGGGAAAGGCAAAAATCAACGGTGGCGAACTTTTGAACATGAAAATAGATGATGTAATACTGCTCGATCAAAAAACGGGAAATACCGTTACCGTTAATGTAGAATGCATTCCAAAATTCAAAGGATATCCCGGAGCATGTAATAAGAAAAAAGCTGTGAAAATTACAGAACGAATCGAATAGGAGTAAAAAATGGCTGATGTTAACGACCAAATAAAAGAAGAAAAAGACGGAACAACACCCACCAACGAAGAATCATGCAATAATGGAAAGTGTGATCTGGATATTATTCTGGATATTCCTTTGGATGTTACCGTTGAATTGGGCAAGGTCAAAATGCCTGTAAATGAACTGCTTCAACTCGGTCAAGGGTCCATTATTGAACTGTCAAAACAGGTTGGTGAACCACTGGATATCTATGTAAACAATAAACTGGTTGCAAAGGGTGAAGTGGTTATTCTGGATGAAAAATTCGGTATCAGGGTTGCCGATATTATCAATCCTGCCGAAAGAGTAAAATCTTTGGGTTAAACACGTAAGAATATCTGAACCATCAAATTACGGTGTGAGAAATGTTTGGGCCGGAATTAATAAATACGGGAATCAAGACAGTGGCCATGCTTTTTATCGTGCTGGGCATCTTGGTGCTGCTATTGTATGTGATGAAAAGATTCATGTCCCCAAAAGGAAAATATAAGGGAGATCTCTTAATAAAAGTCGTTTCATCTTTATATCTGTCACCAAAGGAAAGAATAGAGATCATCGAAATATCGGGCGAAAGAATAGTTTTAGGCGTCACGCCGGGCAACATTAATTTTTTAACCAAACTCCAGTCGAAAAAAGAGTTTAATCGTAATGATCTTATCGAAAAAAATCATGATATCGGGTCCTAAAAAAACGAAAAGAAAAATATTGATTTTTCTCTTTTTGACGGCTGTATGTTTAATGGTTGCGAAAGCTACTTGATCATGATGACGTCTTTTACCAGACTTGCTGT
Source organism: Desulfobacterales bacterium (assembly GCA_037381105.1). GTDB lineage: Bacteria > Desulfobacterota > Desulfobacteria > Desulfobacterales > UBA11574 > UBA11574. The sequence continues at coordinate 6,586 of JARRRC010000320.1, read as the reverse complement.
TGTTTTTTCATTTTTGAGACAGGCCGTTGGCACACAGCAAACACCGTCTAACCAGATTATTGCAGGACTTGCATTGTTTCTGACCTTTTTTATCATGATGCCGATTTGGCAAAAAATTAACAATAATGCATTGCAACCGTACCTTCATGAAGAGATATCTCAGGAAACGGCCTTGAAGGCGGCAATAAATCCTATTCGAAAGTTTATGTTCAAGCAGACGCGGGAGAAGGACCTGGCCTTGTTCATTAAGATGTCAAAGTTGAACAAGCCAAAAAATAAGGATGATATTCCCACATCGATTCTTATTCCTGCTTTTGTAATCAGTGAGTTAAAGACCGCTTTTATCATCGGATTTGTTTTATTCGTCCCCTTTTTGATTATTGATATGGTTGTTGCAAGTGTTTTACTCAGCATGGGAATGATGATGCTTCCGCCGATTATGGTATCGCTGCCCTTTAAGCTGATGCTTTTTGTTTTGGTTGACGGTTGGAATTTAATTGTGGGCTCATTGGTAAAGAGTTTTGTAGGCGGATAAATATGACTCCGGAATTTGTTGTAAATTTTGCACAGGAAGCGATCAAGGTTACCATATTGGTTTCCATGCCCATGCTTGCTCTGGGGCTTGTCGTGGGCCTGGCAATAAGTATTTTTCAGGCGGTCACTCAGATTCAGGAGATGACCTTAACGTTTGTGCCGAAAATTTTAATTGTTTTGCTAGCGCTCTTGTTTTTTGCCAACTGGATGCTTGAGCAGTTGATGCATTTCACAATAAACGTCATAGAGCAGATACCCTATTATATCAGATAGGGAAGGGGCCCGTGGATATGATATCCATACCTTTTAAAGAACTTAAAGCATTTTATCTTATTCTGATAAGAATCAGTATTATTTTCCAGATGCTTCCGTTCTTTAATGCCAGGGTTGTTCCGGTATTGGCAAAAGCAGGGCTATCCGTGGTGATAACCATAGTGCTTTTCCCTGTGATCAACACCTCATTGGTGGAATTTCCCCATACGGGTTTTGGAATGATTCAGTTGATACTTTCAGAATTTATCGTCGGCATCATCCTGGGATTGCTGGTTATGATATTTTTCGAAGGCGTGAGAATGATGGGACAAATGGTAGGTTTTCAGACAGGTTTTGCAATTACAAACATTTTAGACCCTCAAAGCGGTTCCCAGATCTCAATCCTTGCGAATATGGCCTATCTTGTTGCTATGATTTTCTTCTTGTTGCTGAACGGGCACTATATATTGTTGAACGCCGTAAGAGAAAGTTTTGAAATTATACCCGTTGGTTCCTTAAGATTAAATGGAGATATGTTTGGCAAAATGATTTCCATGTACGGTGAGATGTTTGTTATAGCCGTAAAAATCGGAGCGCCGGCAATCGGTGCGCTTTTGTTTACCAATTTAGCGTTTGGTTTGATTACGAAGCTTATTCCTCAAATGAATATTATGATCGTTGCATTTCCGATTCAAATCATCATCGGTCTCTTGTTTTTTGGCGTGTCGTTAAATGTGCTTTTGGTTTTCATGGAAAAATACCTTAAAGATCTCAGTCCCATGCTGATCAATACCATGCGGTGGTTAAGGATGTAGGATATGGCAGAAGAGAGTTTCGAAGAAAAAACTGAACAACCGACTCCGAAAAAGAGGAGGGACCTCAAGGAAAAGGGAGAGGTGGCAAAAAGCAGGGAATTGCCTTCGGTGGCGGTACTCCTTGCCGCCCTGATCGTGTTATCTCTTTTCGGGTCCTACATGTACAATCATGTTCAAGTCATTATGAAGGGAGCATTTTCTCTGCCGACAATGAATGATCTGAATATATCTGAGTTTATAACATATGCTCAAAGTATTATCAGCCGGTTTATAATGTTACTCTCTCCTCTTTTTGGTGCTATTTTTATTACAGCGATTCTGTCGAATATCATGCAGGTCGGATTTATCATGTCCGGAGAGTCGATCAAGCCCAAAATTTCAAAAATAGATCCCATCAAGGGCTTTGGAAGAATTTTTTCCAAACAAGCGCTCATGGAATTGTTTAAGTCTTTGTTAAAACTAACCATAGTAGGGGGGGTTGCGTTTTTTACGATAAAAGGCGAAATGAAAAACTTTTCTCTTTTGGGGGATATGGAGACAAATTCGATTTTCATCTATATCCTTAATATCTTTTTCAAAATCTTTATCCGTTGTTCAATGGCAATGATTGTCTTGGTGATTATCGATTACATTTTTCAAAAATGGGAATTTGAAAATCGTATCAAGATGACCAAACAAGAAGTAAAGGATGAGTTTAAAAAGTCGGAAGGGGATCCTTTGATAAAGTCAAGAATAAAGAGCATCCAGATGGACATGGCCAGAAAGCGAATGATGCAGGCAGTCCCTGAGGCGGATATGGTGATTACCAACCCGACACACATCGCAGTTGCTCTGAAATATGACAGTCTAACCATGAGTGCGCCAAAAGTACTTGCAAAAGGGGCCGGAAAAATTGCCGAGAAGATTCGGGAAATGGCAGCAGAGCATAACATCCCAATTTTGGAAGATAAGGAGCTTGCCCGGAATTTGCATGCTATGGTTGAGATCGGTCAGGAAATACCGCCGGCGTTGTATCAGGCGGTTGCCGAAATTTTGGCTTATATATACCGGTTAAAATCGAATTATGCCCATGGACTATCGTGAACAAAAATATTACCTTAATTAAAGGATTACGGGAATATAAATGGAACATGTTGTAACATCAAATGCGGATTCCACATCCATCAGCGAGATAATGACCGTCATCGGTGTGATCACCATTCTCGTTGTAATGATCATTCCCTTGCCTTCGATACTTCTGGATTTTCTTCTGGCGCTGAATATCACCCTTGCTATAACAATTCTTTTGATTGCGATGTATACGCTTAAACCTCTGGATTTTTTCATATTTCCTCCGTTGCTATTAGTAACGACGCTTTTCAGGCTTTCTTTGAATGTCGCATCGACAAGACTGATCCTTTTGCACGGTAATGAAGGACCTCTGGCTGCAGGAAAAGTCATTAAATCCTTCGGCAGTTTTGTGGTTGGAGGAAACTACATCGTCGGCATGATTGTTTTTGTTATCCTGGTCATCGTTAATTTTGTGGTTATTACAAAGGGTGCTACCAGGATTGCTGAAGTCGCCGCACGGTTTACACTGGATGGAATGCCCGGAAAACAGATGAGTATCGATGCTGATCTTAACGCGGGTTTAATAGATGAAAACGAGGCAAAAGAACGCAGGATGACCATCGCAAAAGAAGCCGAATTTCATGGCTCAATGGATGGCGCGGCTAAATTTGTCAGGGGAGACGCCATCGCGGGAATCATAATCACCGCTATCAATATAATAGGGGGATTTGTCATCGGTGTCTTTCAACAGGATATGTCAATTATCAGCGCTGCTCAGAATTATACGCTTTTAACGGTGGGTGATGGCTTGGTATCGCAGATCCCGGCACTCACGATATCGACGGCCGCAGGCATCGTCGTCATTTTCGGTCTTATTCCCGGTCTGCCCCACATTCCCTTCATCCTGCTGTCATTGATCATCGGAATCAGCGTTTTTATTTTTGGAAAGCGAAAAGAAGAATTAAAAGAAAAAAATATCAAGGTCAAAAAGAAAGAAGCCGTGGATGAGGGACCGGAGCCGGTAGAGCATTTACTTATGGTTGATCCTTTAGAGTTGGAAGTAGGATATGGCCTTATACCCTTGGTTGATAAAGAGCAGGGAGGAAAATTTCTGGATCGGGTTCGCTCTATAAGACGTCAGTTTGCTATGGAAATGGGGATGGTTATTCCGCCGATTCATATCAGAGATAATCTGCAATTAAATTCGTCTGAATATCAGATTGTTCTTAAAGGGGTAAAGATTGCCGGGGCTGAGTTGATGGTCAATCATTATTTGGCGATGAATCCCGGAGACGCTACCAGGAAAATTGAAGGCGTGGAGACGAAAGAACCTGCATTTAATATACCGGCCATCTGGATACCGGAAGCCAAAAAAGAAGAGGCGAAACTGGCAGGTTATACCGTTGTTGATGATGCAACGATAATGGCAACCCATTTGACAGAGATTCTCCGGAAATATTCTTCTGAACTGTTAGGAAGACAGGAAGTACAGCACTTGCTGGATAACCTCAGGAAAGCCTATCCAAAAGCGGTCGAAGAACTTGTTCCGAATCTACTGTCTTTGGGGGCTGTTCAGAAAGTGCTTCAAAATCTTTTAGACGAACGCATATCGATCAGAGATCTATTGACGATCGTCGAGACATTGGCAGACTGTGCTTTATTGACGAAGGATACCGACCTGTTGACCGAATATGTGAGAAACAAGTTATCCAGATCTATTATCAGTCCACATATTGGAAAAGACGGCTATTTAAAACTCATAACCATGTCCCAGGATGTTGAAGACATGCTCCTGAAGGGGATACATAAAACAGAGCACGGATCATATCTTTCCGTTGACCCAAAAATTGCCGATTCCATTATTAGTTCGATCAAGAGTGAGGCAGAAAAGGCGATGTCTAAAAATATTCAACCCATTCTTTTAACTTCGCCTTCATTAAGAAGGCATCTTAAAAAAATGAGTGAATACTTTGTACCCTCTCTGATGGTGATGTCTCAAAGTGAGCTGCTAAGCGATATCGGGTTTAAATCAATTGGAAAGGTAACGTTAAGTCATGAGTAGCAATGGCGAAGATGTTTTTGAAATAACCGCCACGGCTGGAGCCGGAGATATTCCATATGGAAGTTCGGATGCTCTCGGAAAAGTCAGACAGGAATTGATGAGTATAAAAGAGATGCTCTGTCTCTTAAACAATTCCGGTGTTTTCTTGGAAAACTTGATATCGCATCCGGGTCTTTTGACGCTCTATTCAAAACTCATAAAAAATGGCGTTAATGAACGATATATCAGATATTTTATCGAAAAATCAGGTGTATTTAGCGGGCGCATTGCAGACGATGGAAATAATATCAAAAAAAGAGCTCTCAATGAAATCATGAGAGTTATTTCAGTTAACGATCCTTTTAGCTTATCAAAAAATAATCAGACAATATCCGCTTTTATCGGCACGACAGGCGTCGGAAAAACAACGACAATTGCAAAGCTTGCCGCTATGCTCATATTTGAAAAAAAGAAAAAGGTCGGACTGTTTTGCCCTTCGGAGAATGGAAGCAAAAGATGTTATTCTTATCGATACTGCCGGCCAAAGTCAGTATGATCTGTCAAGGATAGAAGAACTTAAAAAATTGATACCGAGTGATTTATACATCAATGTCCACTTATTGCTGAGTATTTCCACCACAGCATCCGAAATGAATAAAACAGCCCTTAATTTCAGTCCTTTAAAATACCAAAGTTATATATTTACAAAAAAAGATGAGGCTCGGACTTGCGGTTCAATTTTGAATCAAATTATGGAACACCAATTACCAATCTCATATATTACCACAGGACAAAGTGTTCCTGAGGATATTGAGCTGGCGAATAAAGAAAAAATACTAAATTTGGTCGTTTCGTAATAAAACGAAAATGTTTTTTATCGGAGACTAAAAAATGGATCAGGCAACAAATTTGAGGAGGATTGTAAAAAAAGAATCCGGAAAAGTTCATAAACTCAGAGCAAATAATAGCTCCATTTCCCAAAACACAAGTCCCATGGTATTTGCCGTTACCAGCGGAAAGGGCGGTGTTGGAAAAACAAATATCGTTGGCAACTTGGCGATTACATACCAGAGAATGAGAAAAAAGGTTCTCATTTTCGATGCGGATCTCTGGCTTGCAAACATCGATATTATTTTTGGCATCAGTCCCAAGTATACCATTGAAGACGTTATCAAAGGCGAAAAAGAACTGTCCCAGATAATCGCCAAAGGGCCTGAAGGCGTAGCTATCATCCCTGCAAGCTCAGGAGTACAGGAATTATCCAATCTCACGGAAGGACACAAAATCAACCTTCTAAATGAATTTGATTTGTTGAATAGCATGTATGATATATTACTAATCGATACCGGAGCCGGCATTTCTTCCAATGTCCTGTATTTTAATCTGGCCGCCCAGGAAAGGATTGTAGTAGTGACTCCGGAACCTACATCTGTTACCGATGCTTATGCCTTGATCAAGGTGATGTTTAAACAGCATGGAATAAAGAATTTTATGCTTTTAATGAACATGGTTAAGAATGAATCTGAAGCCCTATCAGTATATAAACATTTGAGCAGGGTCATTGAAAAATTTATGGGGAGTATTTCCTTGGACTATGCCGGTTATATTCCATATGACAAATATATTCATGAATCCGTGAATAAAAGGAAGCCCGTGACTTGTTGTTATCCTCAATCCAATTCAAGCCAATGTTTTAAACAACTGGCTGAGTATCTTTTAAACCTATCAGATGGCAAGCACCATGATGGAAGCATTAAATTTTTCTGGAAGAAATTAATGATCGGCGCGACGGGGTAATGAAATGAATGTGGGGATTAAAAAATATCAAGCGGTCACCCATATGACCGTCGAAGATAAAGATCATAAACACCGGGAAGATCTCATTCTCAAGTAT
>JARRRC010000319.1:6638-9773 GCA_037381105.1 Desulfobacterales bacterium | reverse complement strand
CAACTTTCAATCCTCGAAATACAGCCAGTATTTCTGTGGTTAAAATTTTCGTCTTCCTTGATCTTAACGAAAAATCATAGTTGTCGTTCGGGCACTATTTAGAACGCTCAGTAAATTTTTTTAAAAAGCATTTCAGCCATCTCCAGGTTGAGTTCTTTTAAAATTTTATATTCTTCCAGTGCAGCGCCCTTGTCGCCGTTGTTGAGATAAATTATCCCCATATTGTAATGTGCAGGGGCAAAATCGGGATCAACCCGAATCGCCTGCTTGAAGGCTTCGACTTCCTGTTTGCTTTGGCCGAGTCCACCGTATGCAATTCCTAAGTGGTAGAGTGCCGGCGCAGAATCCGGATTAACTCTCAAAGTTTTTTGATAGGATTCGATGGCGTCACTGTAACGACCCTGCCTGTTATAAACCATGCCCAAATAAAGGAGTGCCTGCGCATGATCCGGTTGGATTCTGAGAACTTGCTTAAATGCCTTCTCCGAGTTTTCAAATTCTTCCAGCTTGCCGTATATCATGCCCAGATCAAAATATGAAGGCTCATGATCCGGATCCAGTTTTACGGCCTGGGTATAGGCTTCAATGGCGTCTTCATAGCGGCCTATTTTACTGTAATAGCGGCCGATGTTAAAATAGGCGGCGGCGTTCTCCGGAGCAATCCGGATGACCTGCTTATAAGCCGCTATAGCTTCTTCCGGCTGATTCAATCCATCATAGCAGCTTCCCAGACCGTACCATGCAACCGTATCTTTGGGGCTTTTCTCAGTGGCCTCTTTAAAGTAATTCAGCGCATCTTTAAATTCTCCCCGGATATAAAAATTAAATCCTTCTTTGCACATTTTTTCAGCCAGTTTCGGCGTTTTCATCTCGATATCATAGGTCCATTCCGATAGTGTCTTCACGGTTTTGCTGGGTTTTAAATTTACGATTCCTCTGCTGGAAACCGCAAAATTAAGATTCTGCCCCTTGGCCGCCTGGAATGAGACCACACCGACTACTTTACCGTTCATATTGATCACAGGGCTTCCGCTGGAACCCGGAGAAATCGGCGCCGAAAGCTGAAAAACCTTTCCGATAACCGGCAGTTCCCGGACGGCGGACACAATGCCTTCGCTGACCGTCTGATCAAGTCCCATCGGACTCCCCACCACGAATACGCGATCCCCTATGGACGGTTCTGTTTCAGTAACGGTAATCCAGTGATGTGATGATTGTGGAATTTTTGCCTTCACTTTGATTAAATCCGAGGCGATATTTTCGGCCACAACCCACTCGATGGGATAATGCATTCCATCATACGTTTTTATTTCCGCAACATAAGCGCCATCAAGTACGTGATGGTTCGTAATGAGATTTCCTTTGTTGTCTACAAAAAAACCACTTCCCAGATTTTTCACGTTTTTGTCAACATCATAGACGACGATGGTTACCACCGCCGGCTGGATCTTCTTTACCAGTCTAACAATATTTGTTGATAATTCGGTTTTATTCTGAAATCGGATACACCCGGTGATCATCAGCAGTGCAAGACCTGAAAAATATAGGGTGTTTTTTAGTGTCATTGTCGTATCCTTTCAAAATGCAACTTTTGGCATGCAATAATAGCGTCCATCCATAAATGAGGATATTTGTCTAAGATCGTGGCATGCGAAAAAAATTACCACCCCGCTTAAATACCGGGATAAACCGGCATATAGTTGATATTCCGAGGATTATTTTTTGAGCATGATGTTGAGATTAGGCAAAAAGACCATTTATGAATGAACACTAGAATAAGCCCCGGGTGCTGTTTCTGTCAACAGCACAGACCATATATCGATTTCGCTTGATAATCGCGTGGAAGAAACATATTTTTATCACCTGTCGAAGCACGGTTTTTCATCACTATAACCCATTGAAATGACCAGACACATAGACGGAAAAGTGAAACGGAGAAGTACCCCCCTGAATACCTGCCCACCCAGTGGGTGATTTTTGAGTCTTTTTCGGAGATTGAAATGAAAATCGCCGCCCAAAGTAAGTGGCGTTCCCTCTCATATGGTCCGTTGCTGATTATTTGCTGCGGTGTTGCCTTTGGCGGTTATCTGGGTTCATACATGCGCATCCCCGTAGTTCCGCTTTATGCGCGATCCATCGGCGCCGATACGGTTCTTGTCGGCATGATTAATTCGGCTTTCATGCTGATCGCAGGAATACTGTCTCTACCCCTGGGCATCCTTTCCGACCGTTTTGGACGGAAACTGATTGCGTCTTGCGGCTTGCTCGTGTTGTCCGCCACTTCATTCTTGCTCTATTTCAGCAAAATACCGATGCAGATATTGTGGATCTATTTCTTTTTCGGCGCCGGAGTGGCAGCGTTCGGTCCGACGATGATGTCCTTTGTGGCCGATTTTTCCCCGCCCACCCATTTGGGCCGCTCATATGGTTGGTATACAACAGCTCTATACACCTCAATGAGCATAGGGCCTGCAATTGGAGGATTTGTCGCTCAACAGAGCGGATTTCTTGAGGTTTTTCTCATTTCCGGCATCATCATTTTCTTTACTTTCTGGGTCGTCGTTTTTTTCCTGTCGCCCACTCATATCATAATCGGCGAACGGCCCAAAAGAAAAGAAAATATTTGGATCATTATAAGGGGTCTTTTGAAAAATCGACCGCTTTTGAGTTGCTGGCTTGTGACCCTCGGCGGGTGTTTTGCCTTGGGGATGTTTATCACTTTTCTCCCCCTTCACGCTCAAAACCAAAACCTGGCTTTATGGCAGATCGGTCTTGTCTTCGCAGTCCAGGGAATTTCCAACGCCGTATCTCGAATTCCTTTTGGACAACTGAGCGATAAAGTTAAGGATCGAAGCCTTCTCGTCGTGATCGGACTTATTGGCTTTGCCGCTTCCATGGCGGGCTTCGGCATATCAAAACACCCGATTCATTTTGTCTTATTTGCCGCTGCGTTCGGAATCAGTATGGGATTGGCATTTACATCCATCGGCGCCCTGATTGCCGAAGTCGTTCCCGTAGAATCCAGGGGATTCGCAATGGGGGGGTATAATGCGTGCATCTATTTCGGGATGATGGCAAGTTCTGCTTCCATGGGACCGATTATCGGAAAGATCGGTTTTGAAGACGGATTTTTGA
>JARRRC010000319.1:0-6577 GCA_037381105.1 Desulfobacterales bacterium | reverse complement strand
ATTACAATGAGCTTGAGTCAAAAATTAACGGTTTTAAACAAAATTTACAGGCTATATGATGATTTCACAGGCGGTCTGAATATCGCCTGCCAAAAATATTGCGCCGAATGCTGCACGTCCGATGTTACCCTAACGACGCTCGAGGGATGCCTCATTGCCGATAATTTAATTTCAAGCCGTCGGCCGGATTTATTCGAGCAAATTCGGACGGCGCTACCCAACCGACGGTTCAAGCCCCGAACCACCTTCAACAGGCTTGCGCTTCTTTGCGCAAAAGGAGATGATCCGCCCCGGGAAGCGCATGATAACGCTGATGAAAGTTGCCCGCTGCTAACAGACAACCTGTGCCCGATATACGCGATTCGACCGTTTGGGTGCCGGTGTTTTATTTCAACGCATGATTGCAGAGAAACGGGATATGCAAAGGTCGATCCTTTTGTTATCACGGTAAATACCGTTTGTTTACAGGTCATAGAGCATATCGACGCCATGGGCTTTTCCGGCAATTTCGCGGATATTCTGCTGTTGATGGAAAATAAAAAGAATCGGGATCCGTACAGGATGAATACCTTGAAACATTTGGAAGCCGATTTTGTTTCAAATATTCCGATTAAGGTTTTGATGATACCGCCTGAACATCGGAATAAAATAAAGCCTTTCCTTAACGCCCTGATGAGCATATAATACCTTATGGAATGCAATGCCCGGAGTTGACTTAAAGTTTGCCTTTTGGTATCGCAGCATAGTTCAAAAACAAACGCTTCAAATCTAAATAAGGAAATCAGACATCATGGAAAGAACATTGTCGATTATCAAGCCTGACGGCGTCGCGCGGGGCATCATCGGTGAAGTGATTCATCGACTGGAAAGCAACAAGCTCAAAATAACGGCCATGAAAATGTTGAAAATGAATAAAGAGCAGGCAGAAGGCTTTTATGCCGTGCACGAAGAACGGCCGTTTTTCGACAGTCTGACGTATTTTATGTCATCCGGGCCGATTGTCGTCATGGTTCTCGAAGGCGAAAATGCAATCGCAAAATACCGGGAAATCATGGGCGCAACAGATTACAGGGAAGCGGCGGAAGGCACTATTCGGAAAGATTTTGCAACAGACATTGAAAAAAATGTTGTCCACGGATCTGATTCTCCGGAGACGGCTGCCTTTGAAATCGCTTATTTTTTCAACCGATTTGAACTGATTCCCTGATGTCCGGCCGTGTTAATTTAGATAACATCAGTGTCGTTCTTTGGCAGCCGCGATATTCCGAAAATATCGGGGCTGCTGCGCGCGCCATGCGCAATATGGGTATTCGGCATCTGGTGATCGTTGACCCTCAAAATTTCGATCTTCATAAAGCGCTGAAGCTGGCCACGCATTTTGCTTCGGATATTATCGAAAAAAGCAAATTTTACCCGGATTTAAAAACAGCTCTCCCGACCTTTAATTATGTCGTGGGAACAACCGCGCGGCTTGGGGGCGAGCGGCAGGTGGTTTGCACGCCGCCAAAACTTGCCGAAAAATTAATTTCCATGTCTGCCGAAAATCGTATCGCCATACTTTTCGGTCCCGAAGACAAAGGACTTTCCAATGAAGCTGTCCGGTATTGTCATGAGCTTGTCAATATCCCTACAACGGAATTTTCTTCTTTGAATCTGGCCCAGGCGGTCATGATTTTATGCTATGAGATTTTTATCGCCGGCCGAGGGGCAAAAGAAGAATTCACGCCTCGACTGGCCAACCGGCATGAACTTGACGGAATGTATGATCAACTCAAAGATATCCTGGTTCGAATCAGCTATATCAATTCTGAAAATCCGGATTACTGGTTGAATCATTTCCGTCGTTTCTTTACCCGCCTGCAACTGCGGGCAAAAGAAGTGAATATTATCCGGGGCCTTTGCCGCCAGGTGGATTGGTATGGGAAAAAGTGCTATGAAGACGGTAAAAAAGAAAGGACAAACAACAGATGAAACTCGTTCGATTCGGTGAAAAAGGAAAAGAAAAACCAGGCCTGTATAAAGACGGAAACATCGTGGATCTCAGAAAAATATTTCCTAAGATCCCGGATATCTGTGAAATGTTTTTTAGGGAGAATTGGCTTGAAAAAATCGCCGGTGTCGAAGATCCGGGTCAAAAAGTTCAGGATCGAATCGGTTGCCCGATCCATGCCCCTTCAAAAATTATATGTCTTGGAAAGAATTATGCCGAACATGCAAAAGAAGGGGGCTTCGAAAATCCGGATAAGCCACTGATATTCTGTAAAACACCCAATGCGTTGAACGGTCCGTTTGATCCCATCATACTGCCCAAAAGCAGCGGACAGATCGACTGGGAAGTGGAGCTGGCGATCATTATCGGAAAAGAGGGAAAAAGAATACCCAAGGCCCAGGCTTTAGATTACATCGCAGGCTTTTCCGTCATGAATGATGTTTCCGGGCGGGAAGCGCAGTTTTCAGATTCCCAGTGGTTCAGGGGAAAATCCTTTGACGGCTTTGCCCCTGTCGGGCCGGTCATTGTGACGGCGGACGAAATCGGTGATGTGAACAATTTAAGAATTACCGCCAAGGTTGACGGAAAGATCATGCAGGATGGGAATACGCGGGATATGATTTTTGATGTTTTTACCATTATAGAGGATATCAGCGAGGATATTACCTTGGTTCCCGGTGACATCATTTCAACCGGCACACCGGCAGGCGTGGGGATATTCAGGGATCCCCCGGTGGTCCTGAAGCCGGGCAACGTAGTGGAATGCTACGTTGAAAACATCGGCACAATCGCTAATAAGGTTATATTGTAACTTCAAGACCCCTGTGAATATTAAGGATTTAAAATCCTTTTTTGCTTCCTTGAGGAAAAGGGTTCAAGGATTCAGGGATTCAAGGGTTCGAGGGTTCTTTCTAATTTTTTCATTACTTCCCTTGACCCCTTGATCCCTTGACTCCCCGGCCCCTTAATTCCTTTGAGATTCACCAATCTATTGGAGATGATCCGGGCGTAGCTGCAAGACCCCACAAAGTCGTATTAGTACTTGGCATCTGCGTACTCCACCCACCCGCCGGTCATGACCAGGGACCGATCAAAGGCGGAAAGGGGAAAAGGCACTTCTTGGCTGTGACCGTCGGCGGTTAGGATAAAAACATTTTTTTCAAGATCCGTTTCAAGATACGTTTTTTTGCCGGCAAATTCTTTTAAAATCCCGTCAATGGTCCGACCCGGCAGTTCCACCGCCATCATGCCGCAATTGAACATATTTTGTCTGAATATTCTGGCGAAATTTTCAGCAACGACCAGATGAATGTCGTTGACTTCCAGCGCCCAGGGCGCATGCTCTCTAGAAGATCCGCATCCGAAATTGGCCCGGGTGATGATGACCTGTTTTCCGTTAATATCACGCTGCGGGTCGAATCCCTCCAGCTTGATATCTTCCAACAGATGCGGTTTTAATGCCTGCTTGGAGATTTCCGAGAGATATTTCGCCGGAATGATTTCGTCGGTATTGATATCGGATCGATCGAGAAAAAGTACGTTTCAACTTCTCCTTCGGCCAGGACCCCGTTGCTCATCCCCAGGCAGGCACCGCAGGTCGGATTCGTAACGCAGAACCCGGCGTCCAGAAATGTCTTCAAAACACCTTCTTCCATTGCCTGACGAAACGCTTCGGGTGTAGCCGGAGATACAATGCCCCTTACCGAATCGCTGATCTTTTTTCCGCTTAACACTTGCGCCGCAATCCTTAAGTCTTCGATTCTTCCATTGGTGCAGGATCCGATATAGACCTGGTCAATTTTGGTGGATGTCATCTCTCTCACCGGCAAAACCTGGTCGGGTTTATATCCGAAAGTGGCCATCGGTTCAAGTTGACTCACATCATATTCGATCACACGGTCGTATCGGGCGTCGGGATCCGAATGGAAGGTTTTAAAATAATCAAAAGCCGATGCTTTATCCGCATATTCTTCTTTGATAAACCTCCAGAGGTATTCAACGGTGGTCATATCGGGATAACATATCCCTGAAGTTCCTCCGGCTTCAACCGCCATATTGCACAGTGTCATTCTTGATTCCATGCTCATGGCATCGACCACCGGACCGGCGAACTCCAAAACTTTATTGGTGGCGCCGTTAACGCCCAGTTGATTGATGATAAAAAGGATCACATCTTTGGCGAACACGCCTTCCGGCAACCGGCCGGTGATGTCGATCCTTATGGTGGATGGATAATGAAAGGCACAGACACCCTTTAAAATACCCACTTCAAGGTCTGTTGTTCCGACGCCCGCCGCGAATGCGCCGAATGCGCCGTGGGTGCAGGTATGAGAGTCCCCCATAATGATCGTGTATCCCGGCCTTACAAATCCCATTTCAGGAAAGAGCGCATGACAGATGCCGTTTCTGCCGATATCGAAAAAATGCGGAATCTTATGCCTCCGGGCCCAGTCTCTGAGAATTTTGCCCTGCATGGCGGTTTTTGAATCTTTTGCCGGTGAAACGTGATCGATGACAACTTTGATCTTGTCAGGATCGAATACCCTGTCCTTACCCCGGCTGACAAGGTCATTGACGGCGACCGGGGTTGTGATTTCATGACAGAATACGGCATCCAGGCGGATGACATGAATGTCTTCTGCGGGATTGTCAACCCTGTGAGCATCAAAAATCTTTTCTGCAATCGTTTTTCCCATTTTTACACCTTATATTTTAACATTGAATACCCGATAATTTTTTTAATCCGAATCTGATTTTAAAACCGAGAGAAAAGCAGACTGTGGTATCATAACCTGTCCCACCATTTTCATCCGCTTTTTCCCCTTTTTTTGCTTTTCCAGAAGCTTTCGTTTTCGTGAGACGTCTCCGCCATAGCATTTTGCGGTGACATCCTTTCTAAAAGGAGAAATGGTCTTTCGCGCAATAATATTTCCGCCGATAGCCCCCTGAATGGCGATTTTAAACATCTGTCTTGGAATTTCCTCGCGAAGTTTTTCACAGGCGCGTCTCGCCCGGTCGACTGCCCGGTCACGATGAACAAGCTGAGAGAGCGCATCAACCCGCTCTCCGTTGATCAGGATATCCAGTTTAACCAGATCTGTTTCTCTGAAATCGATTATATCGTAATCAAAGGAACCGAATCCCTGCGTGACCGATTTGAGCTTGTCATAAAAATCATAAATGACTTCCGCCAGAGGGAGTTCGAATATCATTTCCAACCGATTATTGGTTAGATACTGATATGTTTTGTTTATGCCCCTGTGATCCAGACACAGCTTCATGACTGCACCCATATAGCGGTCCGGAATGATGATCGAGGCGCGAATAAACGGCTCTTTTGTACGTTCAATGATCGTAGGATCCGGATACAGCGCCGGGTTGTCGATAATCTGTGTGGCTCCGTCTTTCATGATCAGCTCGTACCGGACCGAAGGCGCCGTCAATATCAATGAAAGATCGTATTCGCGCTCAAGCCGCTCCTGAACAACCTCGAGATGAAGAAGTCCTAAAAATCCGCAGCGAAACCCGAATCCCAAAGCCACCGACGTATCTTTTTCATAAATCAGGGAAGCATCATTGAGTTTCAGCTTTTCCAACCCGACAGCCAGGTCTTCGTAGCCGTCGGAAGCCACCGGATAGATCGAAGAAAAAACCACGGGTTTTGCTTCTCTGAAACCCGGCATGGGGGCTTTACAGGGATGATGTTTGAGTGTGATGGTGTCCCCGCAGCGGGTATCGCTGACCGTCTTGATTCCCGCGATAATATAGCCGACCTCTCCTGCTGAAAGCTCTTTTTTTGGGATGCGATTGATTTGAAAAATACCGACCTCTTCCACCTTATACACGGCGTTATTGGACATGAAGATAATAATATCTTTGGGCTTTATGGTCCCCTGAAAAACCCGGACATGGACAATCGTTCCCCGGAAAGAATCGTAATGGGAATCAAAAATTAATGCCTGAAGCGGCGATTCCGGATCGCCGGATGGCGGCGGGAGGTAGTTTACGATGCCTTCCAGTACCGCTTCAATTCCGATTCCTTCTTTTGCAGAGGTAAGTATGGCGGTTTCAGGGTCAAGACCCAGATCGGCTTTGATCTGATGTTTGACCCGTTCAATATCAGCTGAAGGAAGATCAATTTTGTTGATAACCGGTATAATTTCAAGATCATGTTCAAGGGCCATGTACAGGTTCGCAAGGGTCTGAGCCTCTACGCCCTGACTGGCGTCGACGAGAAGCAAAGCACCTTCGCAAGACGCCAGTGCCCGGGAGACTTCATAGGTAAAATCCACATGACCGGGAGTATCGATCAGGTTTAAAGTATAAGATCGATTATTTTTGGCCTGATACGGCAGGCAGATGGTCTGACTTTTTATGGTAATGCCTCGTTCCCGTTCGATGTCCATATTATCCAATATCTGATCTTTAAAATCCCGATCAAGAACCACATGGGTCATCTGGATCATACGGTCGGAAAGTGTCGATTTCCCGTGATCAATATGAGCGATAATACTGAAGTTTCTGATATTTTTCATTTCGGTCGGCAACGTTTCTCCTGTGGCTATAAATCCGCCAAAAGCCTGTTGA
>JARRRC010000318.1:0-3637 GCA_037381105.1 Desulfobacterales bacterium | reverse complement strand
TATTTGGCCAGATGATTTTCATAATGGTTTTTTGTCATCGCCGCTCGACCAACAATCTTTAAAAATTTGAACCCATATCATAACCTTTAGCCTAAATATTTATGAAAATATTCGAGGGGATGATAATATGTCAATGACAATGTTAATAGAATATATTGTCTGGCATAAAATCAGACGGCTCATCTAAAGCGTCTTTACAACCGTTGACAGTTATTGTAGCTTAACGCTTGAATTTCTGATCTACAATCGAAAACAATGGATCTGGAATCGATTCGAGCAGATGAACCCAAACACCCACGAAAAAGAGCATGATGCCGTAAATATCGCGTCCTACCTTAAAAGAGAGGCCAAAATTGCGCCGTACAAACGGGCGGTTGTTTATCCCGCGGGCCGGGACAGCTCCGGCCGGGTGTTGTATTCTCATTTGACGTTTTTACAGTTGGATCGAGAATCCGATTGCCTGGCGCACGGGATGGAAAATGTCGGTATTACCCGCGGCACCCGGACCATTTTAATGGTAAAACCGGGGCTGGAATTTTTTATGATTATTTTCGCCCTGTTCAAAATCGGGGCAATTCCGGTGGTTGTGGATCCTGGAATGGGAATCCGTCGGATGCTCGGATGTTTTAAAGACGGCCGGCCGGAAGGGTTTATCGGGATTCCGCCGGCCCACGTGATCCGAACATTTTATCCGGGATTCTTCAAAACCGTCCGGGTCTGGGTAACGGTGGGAAGACGCTGGTTCTGGAGAGGTTTTACCTTGAACCGGATACGTCAGGTACCATGGAAACCCTACTCGGCAGCCAAGACCCGGGAAAACGATATTGCCGCCATATTGTTTACCACCGGGAGTACGGGACCTGCCAAGGGTGCAGTCTACACTCACGGGAACTTCGACGCGCAGTTGCGTCATATAAAATCTCATCTGGGACTGTCCATGGAAGAAATCGATCTTTCTACTTTTCCGCTATTTGCTCTGTTTTGGCCGCCGCTGGGAATCACCGCCGTCATTCCGGACATGGACCCCACCCAGCCTGCCCGGGCGAATCCGAAAAAGATTATTGAAGCCATCCTGAACCAGGGTGTTACAAGCATGTTCGCTTCTCCGGCTTTGTTGAATCGACTGGGTGAATACGGCAAAAAGAGAAAGATTAAACTGCCTTCCCTGAAACGGGTGATTTGTGCCGGTGCTCCCGTATCCCCATTGGTTATCGAAACATTTGCGTCCATGCTGGGTGAAGATGCCCGGATTCATACGCCTTACGGGGCCACCGAAGCGGTGCCTATTATCTCTATTACCAGTGATGAGATACTCACAGAAACGCGAAAGTGCAGCGAAAAAGGTTATGGAATATGCATCGGCCGTCCCATTAACGATCTGAAAATCCACATCATAAAAATCAGCGATGATCCCATCCCAAAATGGTCGGACGAACTATTGGTTCAAGACGGTGAAATGGGTGAGATAGCGGTAAAAGGCGATCTAGTCACCCGGAAATACTTTGAGAGGCCTGACGCCGACGCTCTCGCAAAGATCAAAGACAAAGATTCTTTTTGGCACCGAATGGGAGATGTGGGATGGAAGGATTCAAAAGGGCGGATATGGTTCTGCGGCCGTAAAAGTCATCGCGTGGTGACCGAAAAGAAAACGCTTTTTACCATACCGTGTGAAGCTGTTTTCAACAAGCACCACGGGTGTTTCGAAGCGCTCTTGTAGGGATCGGTCCTCCCAATAGAAAAAAACCGCTTATCTGCATCGAACTGAAAAAAAGCCGCCGTAAAATTAACAAAAACGATCTGAAAAAAGAACTTCTTGAGCTGGCCCGGCAGAATGAATGCACAGAAGACATAAAAACCATACTGTTCCACAAGTCTTTTCCCGTGGACATTCGACACAACTCGAAAATTTTTCGTGAAAAATTGGCCCTGTGGGCTGAAAAGAAATTGCGTCAATGAAAAATAATGAATCCATAAACTCAAAATCTCTTAACAAGGTTCTGGTGACCGGCGGCGGCGGATTTTTAGGAGGCGCCATTGTCAAGCGTTTGAAGGAAAGAGGCGAGCGTGTTTTCAGCTTTTCACGGCGCTTTTATCCGGATCTTGCAGCGATGGGGGTTGAACAGATCCAGGGAAACATCAGCGATGCAATCGCCGTCGAACAGGCATGCCGGGAAATTGATCTCGTATTTCACGTTGCGGCAAAACCCGGCGTGTGGGGAGATTATGTAAGGTATTACCAAACCAATGTCATCGGGACTCGAAACGTAATCGCCGCCTGTAAACAACATAATGTCGCGCGGTTGGTTTATACCAGTTCCCCCAGTGTTGTTTTTGACGGAACAGATATGGAAGGTCTTGACGAGTCTGTTTCCTATCCTGAAAAATATCATGCCCATTACCCGAAGACAAAAGCCATTGCTGAACAATCGGTGATTGCCGCAGCCGAAGAAGGGATGAGAACCATTATTTTGAGGCCTCATTTAATATGGGGTCCCCAAGACAATCACCTGGTCCCGAGAATTATTGAACGGGCGAATCGCCTGGTCAGGGTAGGAGGCGGAAAAAACCTGGTAGACACCATCTATATAGACAACGCCGCCGATGCTCATATTCTGGCTGCAGACAAGCTGGAACGAAATCCTCACCTTTCCGGAAAGATTTATTTCATCAGCCAAGACGATCCTATTCCATTGTGGGATATGGTCAATAATATACTAGGGGCGGCAGGACTAGGTCCGGTTCAGCGATCAATCTCCCGAAATACGGCATGGATGATCGGCGCCGCCCTCGAATTTGTCTACAGGACGTTTAAGGTGCGAGGTGAGCCTCAAATGACGCGTTTTTTAGCCGATGAGCTTTCCAAGGCACACTGGTTCGATATCAGTGCAGCGAAAATAGATCTGGGATACAAACCTAAAATTTCCATAGAAGATGGACTCTCTCGACTTGAAAAATGGCTTCATGACAGCAACTAAGCGCTTATTTGTGAAATTTTCTTTTTTGTTGTAAAATAATTTTTTGCCACAAAGGCACCAAAGCACAAAGAGAAAGAATAATAAATATATCCTTGGTGTCTTAGTGCCTTTGTGGCTATTGTTTTTGTCCTGAATCGTCTAATTTAGAAGGGAACTCATTCATTATGAAACTGACCGATCTTTTATCCCTTGAAAAATGGGAGGCACTTGAAAAAGAAATTACCCGCAGATCCGGCCTTGACGCCAATATCTTCGGTATTGACGGGGTTCGGATAACGGATTATAAAAATTGGGCAAATAAGTTATGTCCTGCTATAAAAGCCACGGATAAAGGGCAGAGCTATATCTGCGCAGTCGCCCATATGAATCTGGCAACCCAGGCGAAACAGACCCAAAAATCCTTGATAGAAGAATGTGATGCAGGACTGGTGAAAATCATTGTTCCGGTGTTTGTAAAAAATGAATTTTTAGGGGCTGTCGGCGCCTGCGGAATGTTGCTTGACGGGGGTGAAGTCGACCCTTTTTTGGTCCATATGACTACTGGAATTGATGAAGAGGAGATTGAGAAGCTTGCATCTGATATCCGTGAAATTTCAATGGACAAGGCCAGATCTATCGTGGCATATGTAGAAGAAAGAATCAGCGAAATTATCCGTGAATTC
>JARRRC010000317.1:0-8508 GCA_037381105.1 Desulfobacterales bacterium | reverse complement strand
ATGCCTGAGAAATGTCGTGTGGGTGTGTGCGGATACGACCCCATGCTCGTGAAAGGATACTTGAAAGCAAACATAAGAGCCTTGTGGTGGCATATATCCGACGAGCTGTACGAGGAGTTTGATATGAAACCGGGGATGAAGGTTTCCGGCACCTTGTTAAAGGTCTATTACGGGAAAGATGGAAAACAATCCGCGGCCCCAAATGAACCCTTTGAATGGGAAACATCCAAGGAGTCGGGCCTTGTTGTGGTGCTGCCGTCTGATGTCATTGCCAAATACAAGCTCACCGAGACTCACTTCATTGAGATGCTTATTGATAAGATTGACGGCAAAGACGTCTACCCCGGCGAAGAGAAAATAAGCGAAAAATATTGGCCCGAAGACATGATGAAGCTGGATTTTGTGCTTGAATATATCGAATAATTCGTCATTGTTGGGACCACCGGTGTGGGAGGGGCGATGAAAGAATATTTTTTTCACCCTCTTAGAAGAGTGCGTGTTCACCGTCTCGGCGACAAACTCCAAAAGAGCGTATCAAAATAATTTCGCGCCCCTCACCCACACAACTTATTAAAAACAGATAGTACCCTGTAAATCTGCCGGGAGAGACAAGCAGTCGCTCCCACTTATCTTCGAAATGGAAGAGGCGAGCACCGTTTTACCATCACCTTCCGGGCTTGGAATGTATATCCTATCTACCCCACGACGAATAGAGACGGACCATCAGGTCTTTGAGATAGCCCGGTCGATATTTAAAAAGCTGAAAAGACATTGAATGGTTACACACAAAAAATGCCGATCTTCGTACTCATTGCAAATGAAAAACTCAAGCGTTATATTACTGATTTATGTAAAAGAAACAACTTTCGTCCGTTTATGGGGGCTGATCTCGAAGAACTCGTGAAAAAAATTAAAAAGAGACGCAGCGCTGTCGTGGTTATGGACTACGAAGTGGTTAACGCTTATGGTGCGAGGATCTACTCAAGAATTAATGTTGCCTGCCCGGGCTGTAATCTTCTTTTGCTTTGTGATCAAGACCATCGTGACCTTATCAAGGAAGCGGTGGAACATGATGTATATGCATGCATTCTGCCGCCTTATGAGGAATGGGAAGTATTGACCATGATCCGGAACATCATCGCCAAAGAGAAATTTCAGGATCAAAAAAAGACGCTATAAGGGTCAAGAGACGTAATCGGGATACCATCGGTTAATAAGCACCGTATGCCATTCACCCCGAAACCATCCGAAACCATTCATTTCCAAAACCTTTTATAAAGCCGTTGATGAATGCAAAGACGGTAATGCTGATCTAAAAGCTGTGGGGTACGAGTCAGTATGAATGCCATCGGATAGCTGTTGCAGATATGATGGACTTTAATCTTTTGGCATTTCCGAATAAAAATTAAAAGGCGCAAGCTCCTTGAACGAACCGGCATGGGCGTTCACGAGAAATTTTCGAATTCGCGTACAAAGATCGCATTTGTTCAGAAAGTGATTTGTCTTCGGCTGATACGCGTATTCATTGTGCGCCATATCATGCAATCCTCTGATTCCGGATTCCGCCAGAGTGGTTAAAACCGGATATTCTTCTTTTGAAAAGGGTTTTCCCAAGTCTTCTATTCTAACACCGATTCCCGAACAGAGACCGGGGATGTAATTGCCGAAAAGATCCACATGAAAATGGGTGGTATCGGAAAGTTGTCTTTTACAGCTTCCGGGGTTTTCAGCCAGGATTTTATGAATGGAACTTCCTGGAAGCAATTCCCTGAAAGTTTCTATCGCTCGTCCGCCCATGTGGACCCAATACCGACCCAGCGTGCTGATCAGATAATCCTTGCCCAACTTTTCGGAAAACTCCTCAAATGCATGGGGGGTGTTCGGTTCAAAGGCTGAGAGATCTTCGTAAAAATCATTGATCCATGGAAACAATCCGATGCCCACTTTTCTTCCGGCATCGATGACGCCTTTGACTTTTGAAAACGGAATGAATTCATTGTGAAACGGGCTGATGGAAATCAGCAAGGTGCCGAGCCCCTTGGATCGAAGCCGTCTAAGGATATGTTTTGCAGATTCAGTATCTTTAAACCAGGAGGAATTGGTTTCCACATAATCGATTCCTATTCCGACACGATTTGCAATCTCCAGCACTTTTTCGAGTTGTTCCGGCCGAAGCATGGGTTCGCCTCCGCCGATATGAACGGACCGGCATCCCAGTTCCAATATCCGGCCAAAACATTTTTCGGCAGTCTCAGGATCAATGTACAATTTTTCCCAGTTCGGGCTGCAATGGTACAGGCAGTGTCTGCAGCGAGATGTGCAAAAATAGTTGGTAATCAGCCCGCCGGATAGGAGTCTGCGGATCATAAAGTCATTCATGATTATTCAAGCCCTTCTTAGTCGATTTTTTTCTTTATTTAGTAATCTTAAAAAAACACATATCATGTAATTTTTAATTTTTAAATAATTGAAGGGCCGGAGTGTTTTTCTAACCGGCCTAGCATGGATAATATTTGTACTTGCAAAGGTCTTTTTTTAGAGTTAAAAATATACTTTATTAAACTGATTTTTCAAAACATTTACGGATCTTCACGGAAGCCAATTCATATGAAGGGAGGGAGGAGAAATTTAGAAAGTTTGCCGGTTATTAGATTTTGATAATGATAGGACCGTAAACAAAGCCATCTGAAAGGAGGCGAACATGAAAAAAGTTGTCCTCATACCGTTAGCTTTGATTGTTTGTCTTTGTTTGGCATCCGGAGCTTTTGCAGTAGATAGAGAGGGTATTAAGAAACAGGTCGATGACATTGTTGTCGCCATTAACGGCGGAAAATCCCCCATGGACTTTAAAAGCGCTGCAAAAATGAAACCGTATTATGTTTTTATAATGGAAGAAGGCGGGAAACTCCTGGTTCATCCGACTTTGGCCGGGAAAAGCCTCAAAAAGAAAGCAAAACCGGTTTATGAACAGGTCATAAAAGCCACTCCTGACGGCGTTTGGGTGAATTACATGTGGAAAGGGAAAGGAAAACATACCTATGTCAGAAAAACCAATAGCGGCCTGATCGTCGGGAGCGGTTACTCTGGGAAATAGACCGAAAAAACAATTGAAGACACAGATCGAATGGGATTGATTCCAGAGAATCCTTAAATTATATTTCAAAGCCATACGTGTAAAAATTGGTATTTAAAGCATCATGTCGCCCGGAGAACCAATGGTTTTTTTGGGCGACATTTTTTTGGATTCGTTTTGGAGTTATTTAAATTTTAAAGGATATGGGCTACAAAGAGATTTCATTGAAATTGCCGACGGATTATACCGAGGATCATCTCAAGAAGAGAATCGGCAAGGTATTAAATATAAAGACTTTTTCTTATCAAATTGAGCGCAAGAACCTAGATGCCAGGAAAAAAGATAAGATTCACTGGTTGATCCGGGTTGGTGTATCGTCGGAAGAACTCAAAGGATCGCCTCGCACTGCTGTTCCTTTATTGGAGATACCGTATCGAAAAAGAAAAGAAAAAGTATTGGTAGCGGGAAACGGTCCGGCAGGTTTTTTCGCAGCCTATGTGCTTCAGAAAGCGGGTTTTAAGACAACTATAATTGAAAGGGGCGCGGAGGCACAAAAAAGAGCTGCTGGAATCAAACGGTTTGAAAAAACTGGTGTTTTTGATCCTCTCGGCAACTATGCGTTTGGCGAAGGAGGCGCCGGCACGTTTTCAGACGGCAAGCTCACATCCAGGTCCAAACACATCTCAAGAGAAAGGCGCTTCATTCTGGAGCGCTACGTTCAAGCCGGTGCTCCTGAAGAGATCGCTTATTTGGCGCATCCTCATATTGGAAGTGATCGCCTAAAAATCATTGTTCAGCGCTTGCGAGAGGAGTATCAAGATATCGGCGGGAAAATATATTCTGAGCAAAAGAGGCGTATTTTTTCAAACCAAAAATTTTGCCATCGGAAGCAGAGTCGAACATTTGCAGGATATTATTAATCTGGCGCAGTGGGGCAGGAAGAAATTGCCTGGCGTAAAAGCGGCCGAATACCGGCTGACTTACAACTGCAAGGGAAATCTTCCGGTGTTTACCTTTTGCATGTGCCCGGGAGGAACGGTGGTGCCGGCAACAGCTTACAGCCAAAGCAACATCGTAAATGGAATGAGCCGCTATTTAAGAAATGGCAAATTCGGCAATGCGGCCTGCGTTGCAGTGGTATATCCTGATAGGCTGTTGCAAAAGAAGACTTCGCCGATGGAAGTACTCGATTGGTTAGAGGGGCTAGAGCATCGATTTTTCGATATTACCGGAAAGTACCAGGCTCCTTATTGCAGCATCAAGGATTTTATCCAGAAAAAAGAAATGGCAAGCAACGTTGAGACCAGTTATCCGCTGGGTTTAAAACCGGCAGCCTTGTGGGAAATGCTGCCAATTGATATTGCGATTTCCCTGCGCGAAGCACTGGTCAATTTCAGCAAAAAGTTGAAGGGCTTTGAAAACGGCATCATCATGGGTCTGGAAAGCAAAACCTCTTCTCCTATACAGGTCGTACGTGAGGCGGACGGTAAATGTGCAGGATTTGCCAATCTGTATGTTGCAGGAGAAGGAAGCGGTCACTCCGGCGGGATTATCTCAAGCGCAGCGGACGGGATCAGAATTGCCATGCGTGTTGTGGAGGGAAGACAGTAAAGCAACATCCCGCTTATCAGACGCGCATCGCGTTAAAGATTGCATGAGCCGGTTTTTCGGGTCAGCATCTCAATGTAGCTGTCAACCTCAAAGGGTGGATTAAAAGAGACAATGCCGACAGAATGTCTGGGCACACGACATCCGCCGAAGCCAGGGTTTTACAGGCGGCGCCTTGCCACGTCTTGGCGGTCCAAGGGTATGACGGCAAGTTTACACTCAATATCCGCCAACGCTTTTTCGACACTGCCGAATGTGTCTGCGGTGATGACGTGAATGGTCAGTTTCTGTGAAAGTTCCGCCAGACATTCCTTAACGCCGTCGATCAAGGCACCGTCAAATGCGATAGTGCCGTTGTAATCCAGAACGAGATGTTCAAGCTGAAATTTTTTATATCCCGGGATGTCAATTTCAATCATTATGTCACCGTTGTTTAATGTGTCTAATATATGTTTTATATGATACGGTAAAGAGAAAAATGATTCGACCCTCGGTAAAATATTTCAATAAAATTTAATCCTGCCCGATGTGATTAATTTTCAAATTACCAACCGCTGTCAAAAACTTTTTTGGTGCATTTTATGAATTTGAAAAATAGTGATCATACATATCGCCGGAAAAATTTGATTGACGGACATGTTCATTTGAGCGACATGGACGATCCGGAAAAGGCGATTAAAAACGCGCTAAAAGCCGGTGTGAAGCGGATGATTGCCGTAGCAATGAATCTGGATTCCTGTCGAAATACCCTTATACTCGCCGATAGATTCCCGGAAAACGTACTCCCGGCTATCGGATATCATCCCTGGTCCATCCAGCCGGAATATGTCGAAGAGACGCTTTTTTTCATAACACGAAGCCTCCACCGCTGTGTTGCACTGGGCGAAGTGGGGCTCGACTATAAAGTGAAAGTAAAGAAAAACCTCCAAAAGGAAGTTTTTTCAAAACTGCTGAACCTTGCCGTTCAAATCAATAAACCGGTGATCATCCATTCCCGGTTTTCATATCAAAGAACCTATGAAATGGCAGCGGAAGCAGGCGTTAAAAAGGCTGTTTTTCACTGGTACAGCGGCCCCGTCGACATTCTCGATAAAATCATCGCAAGGGGATTTTTTATATCTGCCACGCCGGCCCTGGCATACAGCCCTCATCATCAGGCGGCAATGGCAAGGGCGCCCATGGATAGGATCTTAATAGAAACCGATGCTCCGGTTCAATATGGTGATCGTTTCTCTGAACCGGCCGACCTGCATGAAACCTTATTTCACCTTTCAAGGATCAAAAAGATATCCGAAGATAAATTGGCTGATATTGTAACGGAAAATGCGGAAAGGTTTTTTGGGCTATGAAAAATTATATTATAACGGGCCTTTTCGATCCGGCTAAATACCGAACCGCTTCATCCTGTTCCAGATGGTCACCCGTGTAACCCCTAAAATTCTGGCGGCTTCCGACTGATTCCCGTCTGTTTTTTTAAGGGTTTCTATGAGTTCTATCTTCTTTATTTCTTCCCTGTTAAATGGCGGTTTTTGATACGCTTTAAGCGGTTTTTTCTTATGAATGATGTTTAGCGGCAGATGATGGGGTTTGATCATGGTTCCCTGACAAGTGACAAAGGCATATTCAAAAGCACCTTTTAATTCTCTCACATTGCCGGGCCACCAGTAATTCACCAAGGCGTCCATGGTATCATTGCTTATGCCCTGAATGTCCTTGCCGCTTTTTAGCTGATTCTTACGAAAGAAGAATTCTGCCAGAAGAGGAATGTCGTCTGATCTTTCTCTCAAGGGCGGAAGATTGATGGGAATGACATTGATTCTGAAATAAAAATCTTTCCGGATTAAGCCGTCATCTACCAGCTTTGTCAAATTCCTGTTTGTTGCTGAGATAATTCGAACATCAACAGGAATGGATTGGCTGTCGCCAACGCGCTCTATCATTTTGTCTTCGATCACGCGTAAAAGCTTTACCTGGGTGGAAAGCGGCAAATCACCAATTTCATCAAGAAAAATATTACCGCCGTGGGCTTTTTCAAATCGACCGACTCTGTTTTTATATGCACCTGTGAATGCGCCTTTCACATGTCCAAAAAGTTCGCTTTCAAGAAGAGACTCCGTCAATGCCGCGCAATTGACCTTAACAAAGGCCCCTTTCTTGCGATCACTAATTTCATGTATTGCTTTGCTTACCAATTCTTTTCCCGTACCGCTTTCGCCATATATAATTACCGGTGCATCCGATTGGGCGGCGTTTTCAATCAAATCGAATACCTGGCGCATGGGGTAGGAAACACCGATAATGCCATGAAAACCGTCTTTTGATCTGAGCTCCCGGCGGAAAGCGGCGATCTGATCGTCTTTTTTAATAATTTCAGTAATATCGGCGATTGTCTCAACCGCACCGATGATATTTCCCTTGGCGTCATGAAGGATAGAGGCATTTTTTAGCGCATGGAGAAGGGTTCCGTCTTTTTTTAACAGCGTACATTTTCTTCGATCCATGTTTCCGGTATCAAACAATACACACCACTGGTCTCCTTTATGTTTACGGGCCATTCCAAACAAATTACAGTTCAATACATCGCAAGTTTTCCCGATAAGATCATCTTTTGAATAGCCGGTAATCATTTCAAATGCTCTGTTGACAGAAATGATTCGACCGTGCGTATCCACGATCATGACACCGTCTTGAATCGTGTTTACGACAGTTTTCCAATATCTGTCCATCTCCTCTTCGACCATCAAATTTCTCCTGTTAAAATTTAATAGGTGTTAAAATTGTTTTTTAACATTTTAACAGGTGGTTGGCAAGAGACATTTCCATGTTTTCTTTTCTGAAATCGTCGCAAATAGAGGGGTTTTGAAGAAAACATCCGTCGAAAGATTAATCCGTTTTAAGTTGGCATCTATTTTGCGTTGACATGGACAGAACCGGAAAAAAATGAAAGGGTATTCAAGGTTTGAAGCGTAAAGCAAATCATTACCTCGATTTCAGAGGATCGATCACTTCTATTTCTCTGTTGAAATTGATTCAGACATTCAGAGAAATGCAACCGAATGAGGTTTTGGAAATACTTGGGAACAATTTGGATACTCGCAGCGATCTTTTCAAAGTTTTACCGTCCGGTGCTTATGAGATGATTTTTTTAGATGTCGTTGAGGAGGGTGACTATTTATATCGAATTCAATTAAAAAAGAAAAAATAGGATGAAAAGATGCCAGAAGAACACATTATCATCAAAGCCAAACAGAAAAGCGCCTTTTTAGACAAGGTAAAAGAACTTCTTCCGGAAGGAGGAAATCTCAATCTCTGTTTGACCTGTGGCGCCTGTTCTTCCGGATGTCCGGCTACGGGTCTGGAAGATATGGATCCTCGAAAATTTTTAAGGATGGCGGCCCTGGGTATGGACGAAGAGATTTTAACAACTCCCTGGGTATGGATGTGCACCATGTGCCAGCGGTGTATTTATGTCTGTCCCATGAAGATCGATATCCCGCAACTGGTCTATTATGCCAGGGCGGCATGGCCGAGGGAGGAGCGTCCCAAGGGTATCCTGGGGTCCTGTGACATGGCCTTGAGAAATGACAGTTGCAGTGCCATGGGGACATCCGAGGAAGATTTCAAGTTTGTTGTCGAAGACGTTCTCGAGGAATACCGGGAGGCACAGCCGGAGTTTAAGGATATGGAAGCGCCCATTGACAAACAGGGAGCCGAATTCTTTTTGAACCAGAATTCCAGGGAGCCGGTAACCGAACCGGACGAATTGGTACCTCTATGGAAGATTCTTCACATGGCGGGTGTGGATTGGACGTATGGCAGCAAAGGCT
>JARRRC010000316.1:0-5322 GCA_037381105.1 Desulfobacterales bacterium | reverse complement strand
GTGATCGATTGAACCTCAATTGAACATAAACAAAATGATCTGGCTTATCAAAATCTTTGATCGCTTGCTGTATTCACATGGTATCAACCGATCTTAAATTAGGATGACGTAGGCCAAGAGGAATATCCCCAAATTATTCATGAATCTTGCAAGCGTTGAGTTTGCCGTATATGCAAGGCGCAGGGCATGCAGCCGTGGTGTACTACTGCAAATGCCCCGCAACGCAGCAGATCACGTACGGCGACTGTTCGTGAGTCGGCGGGATCAGGTTTATTGTACTTTCGATTGGATCGTTTTCACGAATGTCATCGTTAGCTTATTGTGCCATATAATTTTAAGACGTATCTCCAGACCCCATAGTATCGAATGGTTTGAAAGCCTTTGATAAATCTGACAAGCCGCGATGTCTTAAGGTCCTGCCGGTCCTCGAATTCATTTGGCCGGAAACGGTTGTACTGGCCAAGATAGATATCATGATTATATTAAACTGTCTGACAACGAACTCAACCGGCAGCAGGTTTTAGCGGTGCAGTAATACAAAGGAAGGTCAACCATGGTATATCCCAAACACGTCCTCATCACGGAGGTCGGCCCGCGCGACGGGCTGCAGATGGAAAAGCAGGTGCTGTCCACTGATCAAAAAACACGACTGATTAACGGCCTGGTGAAAGCCGGGGTGAGTGCCGTTCAAGTGGCATCTTTTGTTCATCCCGGCAAGGTGCCGCAAATGGCTGATGCCGAAGCTGTGATTGACGCTTTGCCGCCAACGGATGCGGTTGAGTTCAGCGCCTTGACCCTCAATTTCAAGGGAATGGAACGCGCTTGTCGTACACCGATTCAGTGGATTGAAGTGTCGCTTTCGGTCAGTGAGGCGCAAAGCTTAGATAACAGCGGCATGTCGGTTGACGAGGCCCTGGCGGAAGCAGACGCCATGATTGATTTGGCCCGGCAGGAAGGCCGCAAAGTTCGCGGCAGCATTCAGTGCAGTTTTGGATGTATGCATGAATGCGAAATCGAAGTGTTTAAAGTGCAGCGCGCGGCCGAGAAACTCTTAAGCAAAGGCGTGGACCGGCTTATACTGGCGGATACCACGGGGATGGCCACACCACCGGCCGTGCGTCAAAATCTGGCTGCAATTTTGCCGATGGCCGGCGGTGTTCCGGTTGGACTGCATTTGCATGACACCCGTGGTATGGGCTTGGTCAATCTGATGACCGCACTGGAAATGGGGATTGCACATTTTGACACCTCACTGGGGGGCTTGGGCGGATGCCCTTTTGTTGCCGGCGCAGCTGGGAATATCGCCACCGAGGACACCATCCATCTGCTAAACAGTCTGAATGTTGCCACTGGAATCGATGATGCCAAGGTGGCTGCAGAGTCGCGTGAGCTGAGCCGCCTGCTGGGGCATGACCTTACCGGTAAGATGTACCGGCTGCTTTGATCATAAAGGATATTCACAACAACGATAGGGTTTATGCGGCATGGGAGAGATATCGACCTGCCTTAGGATCCTTCCACATCACCTTTAAGTCAAGACAATCCATCACCCCCTATTGACATTTTCCGAATCGTGAAAATTTTACGGACTCGACAATTCTTCAGCAAACAGACTATATCCTGTTAAAAAAGGAGGTTAACAATGAAGACACTCAAGAATGGTCAAAATGTCAGGCTTTCTGATTTTATTGGAAGGAAGCTGTTCCTTTATTTTTATCCAAAAGCCAATACCTCCGGCTGAACCGCACAGGCCGAAAATGTGCGGGACGCATTAAAAGAACTTGAGAACCGAAAGATCGCCGTGATTGGAATCAGCCCGGATATGCCTGCAATGCAGAAAAAATTCGATGACAAATATAAGCTGGGTTTTACCCTGCTCTCCGACCCGGACCACAAAGTTGCGGAAGCTTTTGGCGTTTGGGGCGAGAAAAAAATGTACGGTAAAACCTCTATGGGAATCATTCGTTCATCTTTTCTCATTGATGAAAACGGACTTGTCGAAAACGTTTGGTACAAGATCAGTCCCAAAAATACGGTTCCCGAGCTGATGAAGGTATTGGCAATAGGATGAAGCCTAAATTTACAAAGAAACAAAATGCGATTCCGTCAAGCCGATCAAAAGTAAAAATGAGCTTATCTTTATACGGATAAGCTCTGATTCTGGGTGATGTATGAAATCTTTCATGTGCGGAAAGCATTCCAGCATTTTGTCTCGAATATTTTGCTTTTTGTTCTCATCGACAAGGGGAATAAAGACACCATTGATGGTCAGGGCCTGAGCGTTGGTTCTCGGCAGCGTTTCTCTGGTGTCGATCAACAAACTCACCGGAGGGTTTTTCCGGAGGTTATTAAATTTGGTTGTGTCTTTGTGTGTCACCATGTAGATTTCTTCACAGGCGGTGTCGGCGATATAGGCCATGAGTGAACAATGAGGCTTGTTATCCGAAACGGTGGCGAGTACACAAATGTTCTTTTTTCTGACAAGTTCTTTTATTTTTTCGAGCATGATGTGCCGCCTTTGATAAAAAAATCGAAATATTCGCTCAAATATCAGGGATAAAATTTCCGGCCGGCTGCTCTGTGCAGGGTTGCTGAAAATTGAGGATATGATATTTTAGTTAAAAAGTCCAGGGAGCCATTCTGCAAAAGAGCGCTTAGAATCGAATGTATCGAATATAATAGATAACATTTCAAAACGTCAATCTTAATAAGCCGGGAAGGATGCGAGTTAACCATTTAATGATGAGTGATGAGGCGATGGACGACAAAATAAAACTCGGCATCAGTGCGTGCCTAATGGGCGAGCCGGTGCGCTGGAACGGCGGACATTCAAGGGATCGATATCTGACCGATGTACTGGGTCAATACGTGAAATATATCCCGGTCTGCCCTGAAGTGGAATGCGGTATGGGCGTTCCCCGGGAGACGTTGCGCCTGGTGGGCGATCCGGACAATCCGAATCTGGTCACTTCCAAGACAAATGTGGACCACACGCTTCGGATGACCGAGTGGGCACGGAAAAGGGTTAAAGAGCTGGAAAAAGAAAATCTGTGCGGATTTGTTTTCAAAAATAAATCACCCAGCAGCGGTCTGTATAAAGTTCCGGTAAAAAATTTCAAAGGAATGCCTCAGAAAAAAGGGCAGGGCATATTTGCCCGGGTGTTTACGGAACGCTTTCCATTGGTTCCCGTGGAAGAAGACGGCCGGCTGAATGATCCCAAACTCAGGGAGACCTTCATCGAGCAGATTTTTACGCTGATGCGCTGGCGAGAAACAGTATCAAAGAAGAAAAATCTGGGGAGCCTCATCGATTTTCATACCCGGCACAAGCTGCTCATTATGTCGCACAGCCCCACCCATTCCCAAAAGATGGGTAAGCGGGTTGCCGAAGGCAAAGAGCTTTCCACTGAAGATTTGTTTTCCCAATACGAAACCCTGTTGACCGAAGCTTAGAGGCTGAAAACCACGCTGAAGAAAAATATCAACGTGATTCAACACATCATGGGATATTTTAAAAGGCAGCTGTCCCCGGACGAGAAGCAGGAACTGCTTGAAATCATCGAGCAGTACAGGCAGGAATATGTACCGCTGATCGTACCGGTAACACTGATCAATCATTACGTCAGAAAATACAAACAGCCGTATCTGGCGCAGCAGTTTTATTTAAATCCGCATCCTATTGCACTGAAGCTCCGCAATCATGTATAATCTAACGCGATAGGTCGGAAGAGTTGCAAGTGATCTAAAGTTTGAAGTGATCTAAAGTTAATGAGTCGCTGCGCTCCGGTTAATTATTTAAATAAAAATTGCCGGAATTCAATAATTTCCCCGACAAAAGATTCAGGTAGAGAGACGAGGGGGTTTCAATGAAAGACGACAAGCCGATTCTGGTGACCGGCGCCACGGGCTATGTAGGCGGACGATTGATTCCGGCATTGCTGGACGCGGGATACCGGGTGCGCGCCATGGGGAGATCCCTTGAAAAATTGGCCTGCCGTCCTTGGGGGAGTCATCCGAATGTGGAACTGACCCGGGGCGATGTGCTTGATTTGGAATCTTTGAAAAGAGCGCTTTCGGGCTGCGGAACGGCCTATTATCTGGTTCATTCCATGATCGCCCAGAAACACAAATTTGTTGAAGCTGACCGCAGGGCCGCCCGGAATATGGTATCGGCGGCAGAATCCGCCGGTATCGAGCGGATGATTTATCTCGGCGGCTTGTCGGAGAAAAAAGACGGTCCCTTAAGCAAACACCTTCATTCCCGGATTGAGGTCGCGCAGATTCTTCAATCCGGTAAAGTGCCGGTGACCGATTTGCGGGCGCCCATGATTTTGGGGTCCGGAAGTGCTTCCTTTGAGATATTGCGGTATTTGGTAGAACGCCTACCGGTGATGATCACACCCCGCTGGGTAAGGTCTCTGAACCAGCCGATCGCCATTCGAAACGTTGTCAACTACCTTGTCGGCTGCCTCGAACACAAAGAAACCATCGGCCAAACCTATGATATCGGGGGTCCGGACGTGGTGACCTACCGGGATTTGCTGGATATTTACGCCCAGGAAGCAAAATTGCCCGAACGATGGATCATACCGGTTCCCGTGCTAACCCCCACCCTCAGCGCCCACTGGATACATCTCATCAGCCCGGTGCCCCATTCCATTGCGCTGCCTCTCACGGAAGGGTTGACAAGCAATGCCGTGTGTTCGGACAAACGAATTCAGTCGATTATTCCCCAGAAACTGCTCAGTCCCCGGGAGGCGATTCGAACGGCCCTGGATAAAATTATACAGGAGCAGGTGGACACCTGCTGGGCCGATGCCGGAAATATCAAGACGCCGGAGTGGGCGCACTGCGGCGATGCGGATTGGGCGGGCGGCACCATCATGCAATGCGGGTATCGGGTTCGAATAAAGGCTGTCCCGGATGAGGTCTGGCAGCCCGTCGGCAGAATCGGCGGTAAAACCGGCTGGTATTATGCCGATGGTTTGTGGTGGCTGCGCGGTTTGATGGATCGATGGTTCGGTGGAATCGGGTTGCGCCGGGGTCGGCGACACCCAACCGAACTGCGGGTTGGAGATGCTTTGGATTTCTGGCGGGTGCTGGATATAGTGCCGAATGAGCGGCTGTTATTACTGGCCGAAATGAAGGTTCCCGGCGAAGCTCTGCTTGAATTTACAGTTCATCCGGCCGGAGATCAGCACTCGGATTTGCAGATGCTGGCGCGCTTTTTACCCAAGGGGCTTTTGGGGATGCTTTACTGGTACAGTTTCTATCCGTTTCATGACATAATTTTTTTGGGAATGCTAAAAAGGATGGCAAAGA
>JARRRC010000315.1:0-3690 GCA_037381105.1 Desulfobacterales bacterium | reverse complement strand
AATTATTATCTTCAATATTATTGTTAGATGAGTTGCTGGAGATACTTAGACCATTTTTTAAACCATAAATCTTGAAAAAAGCTGAAGTTTTCTAAAACCCGAAGATGTGAGATTGTAAGTGTCCGGAAGTTTTGGGTGCGGCATTAAAATGGCATCGTCAATAAAAGCCTTGAGATTTTTCCGTACGAAGTATTCGGGTGTTTTGTCGACATCATATGCAAATTCGTATTTAAAAAAATACTGTAGAAATTTATAGTCGTCATGCAAATCGGAGGCCGAGAATTGAAAAGCGTCTTTAACGAGTATCGTAATAGCCGTGATGGCCGCAGGGACAAAAAAAGAGATACAGTTGTTTTTATAGTATTCAAGATTCGGGCGCCTGTTCTCATTGACTTTGAACAAATCAGCAGCAAGCAGGTCGTCAGGATTTTCGGAAACCTTTTCGATAAATTTTCTTTGCACGTAAGTATCGAGTACATGCTCAATGGTATTCATTTGATCCATCAGAAGTGTATCCGCCAGCTTGGATTTTTGAGATAAAAGATAATTCATGTAGGTTTCAACGTGAGACATCATATGATTGAAAGAGAAGCTCTTTCTGGCACAGTTCAGGACGACCGCAGCAACAAGGGCGTGAGGCGTTACAACAGAAACCCCATTGATGGCATTAATTATCCGGTGCCCCAAATTGCGGCAGAGAATGTTGAACTCTTTTGAAGACATATCCTCGATCGGGGTATCGTGTTGGAGCAGAATTTCTTGAAATGATATAGGGTCATGAAACTGTATATAGATTCTTCCGTATCTTTTTTTCAAAAATTTTCTTGCTTTGAGGACTTGCATGAAATTTTCAGGTTGCTTTTCTTTTCCTTCAATTTCATGAAGGTATGAACTCTCTTCCAACACCCTGTCATAGCCGATGAAAATCGGTGAAAAAATAATATCTTCACAGGCACCGTTTTTATATGCATTAAGTAGGATCGACAGCAGTCCAAGTTTCGGCAGTATCATTTTTCCGGTTCGGCTTCGACCGCCCTCGATGAAGAATTCGATATTGAAGCCTTCCGCGAGGAGATTATGGATATATTCCGCAAACACTTTCGAATAGAGCACCGCTCCTTTAAATGTTCGCCGTATAAAAAATGCACCGCCCCATCTGAAAAGTGTGCCCATCGGCCAGAAAGACAGATTCTTCCCGGCAGCGACATGGGGGCAAGGCATATTTTTGTTATACAACAGATAAGAGAGGATCAGATAATCGATGTGACTTTTGTGGCAGGGAATAAAAATGACCGGTCCTTTTTGGGACATGCTTTTGACTCGATTCAGACCATCCTCATTAATCGTTACGCCTTCGAACATGGTTTTCAAAAACCAGGATAACAGCGCCGAGGCCATTTTTATAAAAATAACGTTATAATCGGCCGCTATCTCATCCAGAAAATCACTCGCTTCTTTCTGAACCCTTTGGAGCGGGATATTCCGGGTTCTTGAATGATGCTCCATAAAATTTTGGAGACGCTCTTTTGTAAGAATGTTTTCCTTCATCTCTTCTCTTGATTTTAAAACCGGTCCCGTGATGCTTTGACGGTGACGATTGATTTGTGACAATAACGTGCGCCTCAGCGCCAATGCCTGATAATCGACACTCCTTTTTTTATTTTCTTCAAGATCAAGAAAGGACCTGAGATTGACCGGTTCTGATGTTTCAACGAAAACCTTGCCCGGATTTTTGAAGAGGATGAAGAGTCGTCTGAGTTTTCCGGGATTCTCTTTTGTGCCGAAAAGAAAATCAATGATATTCGGTATCGACCGATGGGGATTTTTGTCGAAGAACATCACCAAAGGGACAAGAAATATCGGCCGATCGATGGATTCTTGCATTTTGATAAGGTACTGGATCGGATCCGTCTTTGCTTTTATAAATCTTCGATGAAAACCCTTTTGTTCAACCAGGGAAAGGAGTGCCGATTGTCCATTTAAAAGTTCCTGTCGGATATATCCTCTGTGATAAGGATCCGGCAATGAGAAGTTATGAATGAAGTAATGGAAGTGTGACGATACAATTTTAAAAACCCGAGAAATCGGCTGCCAGAGTATTACGTTATAGTCGAAGCCTATTTGGGGAAATGGAAGCCGGTTATGCTTGTAACGCGTGTAATAAAAAAGAAACCGAAAGTAGCTTTTGTACTTGGTTATGTAAACGACAACGCCTTCCTCATGGAGTCTGTTTAAATCACGGGTCTGTTCTTTTACGACCTTAACGCCGGAGAAAAAAAGTTTAAGAAAAAAACTCGATAACTTGCCGATATCATCCGGGAGTTGGCAGAAATAATGGTCATAATCATTGTAGACAGCAGAATCGACCTTCCTGTTTCTTTTTTCTCTCAATGCTGCCCATTTTAATTTTATCCGTTTTAACATGTTAAAGTTCCAATGTGAGTTGCCGAATATATAAAAATTAAATATTAGACCAAAATGGTAAAATTTACAAATATAAATAAAGATACTTGTTTGGAAAAAATTAAGCTTGCGTTACAAAATTAGTTGTGATAATTTTCAAAATCTCAATTTGTTGTTAACAACTATATGTATTTACATAACATCTTATCTTTCCCCAATTATTTTTTGTCAGCACAAAAAAAGCCAGTAAGGTTTCAGAAAAGAAACAGATAACGAAAAATGCCGATTAAATTATAATTCAAATTAAAGGAGGATGATTTTTTATGAAAACATTAATAGGTGGTGCGGTCGGAGCTGTATTGGGTCTCATAGGTATGTCCATATGGTGGAAACCCTTTTTGCAACTTTTGGCTGGCGCTATTCCGGTGATGCTTTTGCTTGGCGGTGGGTTAGCTCTTTATCTGGGATTTGATGAACTCAAAGATTCATGGAAAAAAGAGGATAAGACAGTCGATACTTCGGACGACACTTCGGTCTGCAACGATGAAACCGAAAAGTACAAAACGGAAATCGAAGAACTGAAAAAAGAAATTGAAACTTTAAAGGGTGAAAAAGAAGGCGAAAAGGAATAAGATCAAGGGGTACCACAAACTTACGAATCTTTATTGTGAACAAAATTCCGCTGGACAATAACGTAGAATATTTATAGGGAGCGTAAGTGCTTCGCCAAAGGAGATTCAACCGTTGATAGACGGTGAGTCTTGCCAGATCTATTTTATATATTGCATATAAGCGCCTTGCAGCAGGGAGCAGGGCGCTTATTTTTTTATTGCGGAAGTGGCAAGAGCATCCGCTCTTTCATTCCCTTCGACACCCCTATGGCCTTTAACCTTGATGAATTTCAGATCATTGAAGTTTAAGAGAATCTTTTTGATGGACGTGATGATGTCCTGATTTTTTCTTGCCTTCCATCCCTGAGCAAGAATGCCGTATGCATATTTGCTGTCCGTAAAGACCCGGACCGGAAGATCCGTATTTTTTACCGCCAGAAGACCGGTTCGGATGGCTTCTAGTTCCGCTATATTGTTGGTGGCGATACCGATATATTTTGATATTTCTTTTTCATAATCACCAAAACGCAAAAACACCCCGATTCCTGACGGTCCTGGGTTTCCCGAAGATGCGCCATCGGTGTAAATGCAGATGGCACCGCTACAACAGTTTTCGGCCGAGGATTCCGTTTCGGGTTTTCTTTTTAAGGATTTCTGCTTTAACGATGTTCCGGAT
>JARRRC010000314.1:0-3691 GCA_037381105.1 Desulfobacterales bacterium | reverse complement strand
TATTCTCAATTTTTATATTTCCATTCTGTTCTATTTTTACCCCACTGCGATAGGCTATGCCATAACTGAACTTTTCGGAAGGTGTGACAAGAATGCCCAGATTGAACCCCCAGCCGCCTCCATCCACGTCAAGGCTGAACTTTGCATCATTCGCCCCCAACAGCGATTGATCAATCATTTTTTCTACCTCATTTTTAGCGTACATGTAAAAAACACCTAACCCTATGGATAAACCGGGCTTGATCTGCCAGGCAAACGTAGGGTTAACGGCAAGCGTGGTGATCTGATTTTCGGTTTCAGCATACCGGGTCAAACCGTTTTCACTCCATTTTCTGCCGCCGATGCCGAAAGGAGAGAATACGGCCAGACCGAATACCATGTTTTCCGTGTCCAGATCAGATGAAATGTACAGGTGGGGGGCGACGAAGACCTGAAATTCAGCATCTTCCGATGTACCAAAGGGGCTATTGTAATCGGTGGAGAGCACAATGGCTGTGGCACCCATGTATACGTTGGTACCTTTTGAAAGGACAAGTCCTGCCGGATTATATGCCATGGCAGACAGGTCGTCTGCAATAGCTACAAAGGCGGTGCCCATGCCTGCAGCCTTTGCACCGTGGATCTGGGTTGCTGCTGGGGAAACAGCAGGCAAAAAGAAGGATAAGCTAAGTGCCACCAGAACAGCCCCTTCTCTTAATGACTGGAGGCTTTTATGCTTTTTCAAATATCCCATCATACTGCAAAAGCGAAAATTATTAACAGCCAGTAAATGCCAACAGATAGAATCACATGTAGTAAATTCAGCAGTTTAAGTCAAGTCTAAAACCATGGCGGGCAGAAATATTTTGAATATAATATTGTTTTACCAAATCGTTACATTGAATTAAGTGACGGTCTCTTTTAAGCTGTTTGGTGTTTTAGCGGCAATGACGGTTTTATGCCCGGCGGCGGGGAAATGCAAAAGGCGGGGGGCTACAAATTCTTGGCAGCCCAGAATGCCGCCTGAACACGGTTGGGAACGTTGATTTTTTTAAAGATTTTATAAAGGTGGGTTTTCACGGTATGGGGACTGATGCACAGCTTTTCAGCGATCTCGTCATTGGTGTCCCCCACTGCGATGAGGGCAAGTATTTCGGTTTGCCTTTCGGTGAGATTTCCGGCGCTTCTTTTTGGAGACATAACACTGCCGGAATCTTCAAAAATGCATTTGGTCATCATCTCTCTGGAAAGCCACAGTTTTCCATTAATAACATTCTGAACCCCTTTTAGAAATATATCCAGCGAATCCTGTTTGTAGAAAAAACCATGTATTCCTTTTAAAACAAATTTCTTGTTAAATTCCATGCCATTGGGAACATTAAATAAGACGACCCGGGTTTCTGCTTTTTTCCGGCCGGCATATGTTTTTAACTCGGAAAGGAGCCCTTTCAGATTTTCATTCCCACAGTCCCACAGAACAAGACTTGACTTGGTGGGCGGCTTGGGATTGCCTGTCGGAATTTGATTAATATTTTCCAACAAAATGCACGCGTTTCCATTTTCTTTTTCCAAGCATTTGGCTATCAGTTCATTTTGCAGCCTCATTGGACCGACCAGATAAAACGTGGTTCCGGTTGAAAAACGACCGCTGTTCTGTTTTTCGGATATCCTGATGCTCATAATCTAATATCCTCAATCGGTCATAGGGTACTGAGGGTGTCAATTTCACCCCAGAAAAACCGGAGATTGTAATAATATCAATCCATTTTTAGTGAACACAAAAGGTATGATAACTATTATTGGATAAAAATACAATTGTCAATAATCTATTTTATACCATTAAATACGGATAAAAGATACCAATTATTACTTTGTGGCATTGATGGGAAAGGAAAATGAAAGCCCTGCTGCAGCTCAATAGGCGGATAATAGATGAGATCTCAGGTTTGTTTTTCTGTTTCCTAATCCAAACTTTTTTCGGATATTTTTTCGGTGGTTGTAAATGGTCTGCGGTGATAAACTCAACAGCGTTGCGATCTCTTTTGAACTACTGCCATGCCGAATTAAATTTGCAACCTGAATTTCTGTTGGTGTGAGGTTTAAATTTCTTAGAAACATTTTTCGAGTAAACGGTGAGATGATTTCGTTGAGATTGGACTCTATGATGCCCAAAATCGCTTTTTGTTGATCATTCAATTTCGTTTTTTTGATTTTATCGAAATAGGGTTCTATCAGTTCTTTTAAATTGGCCAATACATTATCTGCTATCTCTTTTTTATCTTGCTGCCGTTTCTCCAGCAAAACCTGCAATGCAATATTGGCCTCCTCAAGGTTATTTTTCTGGAGCTCCAACTCCTTTGTGCGCTCCTCTACACGATTTTCAAGGTCATCGTGAGCTTTCTGCAATTCCTCCTCGACCTGTTTGCGCTGGGTGATGTCCCTGTCAATTCCCCTGTAACCAGTCAATTTTCCGTTGGCATCGAATGTGGGAACTCCACTGGACTCTAATATCACTGGATGACCGTTTTTGTGGAGGTTTATGTTTTCAAGACAATCAAACGGCTGCTGTTTAGCAACAATATTATTAAAAATCTCAAAAACCCTCTCGGCCTCTACATCAGGCATCAAGTCAAACGGTGATTTACCGATTATCTCTTCCGCCCTATATCCCAGAATATCAAAAATTTTCGGGCTGGCATACGTGTAAAATCCGTTTTCATCGACTTCCCAAATCCAGTCGCTGGTCACTTCAGTTAGATTACGAAATCGCTCTCTGCTGTTTGCCAATTCCTCTTCTGCGCGCAGGTGTTCTTTTATTTCCTGTTCCAGCTTCTCATTTATCCATACCAATTCATCGGTACGATCTCTAACATGTTGCTCCAGCTCATCGTGAGATTTTCGAATGGTTTCCTCAGACAGTTTTTGCATGGTAATGTCTCGAAGGATCACGATGTTCCCGGAGGGTTTCCCATCCATGTCCTGAAAAAGCGAAGAACTCAGCTGGATGTTTAAAACTCTGTTGTCTTTGGTTAGACGTTTTGTTTCGAACAATTGAACTTTTTCACCCTGGAGCATGCGATTTATAGCCGCTTTTGTTTCAGGCCAATTTTTTTCGGGGACAAAATCTATGCGTTTTCCAACCAGCTCATCAAGAGACCAGCCGAATGTCTCAGAGAAGGCTGGATTGATATAAGTGGCTCTTCCTTCCATATCATAAACCACGATAGGATCCGGTGATGCTGCTAACAAAAGGCTATATCGTTCATCGATCTTCTGGAGAAACTGTGCGACATCGGTTAGATGGATGATCTGTTTCTCTAAATCCTTAATCCTTTGTTCCAATTCTTCGGAAGCTGGTTTACTACCCATATGAAAGCCCTCCAATCATAAAACCCTAAATGAGCGTAAACAAAATCGAGGATAATCATAATAGATTAATTTCAATCAGAAATCCGGTTATTTGAGCAATTTTTAATATGTCTTCTACCGGTTAGATATGAATTCTGCAATTTTATATCGATTTTGTTTACCCGGCGGGAAAGTCGAGGATACCCCATCTCCATCGTTGCCGAGGGTTCGCGGTAGACGACTACAGCTTCACCCTCGGACGCCTTGGATCTGGGGCATCCTCGACTTTCGCTCGGTTAGGGTAAAATAAAATCGTGTAACGACTTTATAAAACTTCCACAGATAAGTCTGCGAGATACAATAT
>JARRRC010000313.1:0-7029 GCA_037381105.1 Desulfobacterales bacterium | reverse complement strand
GGTACGTATACCCAATCATCACCAAAGCGCCCATGTTCGTAATGACCAACAGAGCAATGACATTTAATAATATTCTGGATCGAAGACTTATCTTTCCCAATACTTTCAGCATCAGCCCATCTATGAGATATAATTTAATTTAGATACTGCAAACACTTATAATGGATTAATTCTCCCCCGTCAATCCGCAACCCAACATTTTAACCACTTCTGACAATTTATCGAAATCACCATTGACGGTTGTGACAGGTACCTTATTCCAAGCCGTGGGCCGAAAGCGCTTCTCGAACCCGGGCCTCCCTGATTTTCTCTTCGTGGTCTCGTTTTTTCCTGGTGGCCTCCTGAACTTTGGCCAAGAGCTGTTCTATTTCGCACGGCTTCATCAGGTAGTCAAAAGCACCCAGCTTCATTCCCTCTATGGCAGACTCCACGGTGGCGTGACCGGTGAGCATGATCACCTCCGTCAAAGGGAATT
Source organism: Desulfobacterales bacterium (assembly GCA_037381105.1). Lineage (GTDB taxonomy): Bacteria > Desulfobacterota > Desulfobacteria > Desulfobacterales > UBA11574 > UBA11574. Next base: position 6,554 of record JARRRC010000313.1, on the reverse strand, counting down.
GGTTTCTGATTTTCGCCAGTGTTTCAATACCGTCCATTCCCGGCATCTTGACATCCAGGATAACAACATCCGTATTGCGTTGAGTATCCAGCCGTTCAAGGGCCTCTTCGCCACTAAAGGCCGTTATAATGTTAAGATCCCTTTTTGAAAGACGTTTGGTCATGGTTTCCACAAAAGGGGCTTCATCATCCACCAACAAAACCAATGGCTTCATCATGTCATTTCCCTCCTTATAAGTTCTTGACCGAAAACCCTCCATTTCGGTTAAAAATTCGAAATTCGAAGCACGAAATACAAAACATTGCCGGATCATTTTTCAAAAACACTCAGGGGTGATGTCGACAGTTTGTCCACCATCGCCTTTCGTATCCGTTCTTCATGCTCTGATTTTCGCTCGTACGCCCCGTTGATCTTTTCCAGCAAGACATCCATTTTGCATGGCTTCAGCAGGAAATCATAGGCACCCATTTTCATGCCTTCTATGGCGGCTTCAATGGTTCCATGGCCGGTCAGCATCAAAACTTCCGTCAACGGTTTCAGTTTTTTTATCTCTCCCAACGCCTCGATGCCATCCATTCCCGGCATCTTGACATCTAAAATCGTCACATCGAAATTGAATTCTTTCAACTTTTCGATAGCCTCGTTCCCGTTGAAAGCCTCCGTAACATGAAAGCCTCTGGTCCTAAGGCGCTCGGCCAGTGTCTCTACAAATTCTTTTTCATCATCCACTAAAAGTATTCGTATTTTCATAACTCCCTCCTGATCTTGATAATTAACGTATTCCGCTCATTAGGACCGTCTTGGCCGTTTCGGTGATCCCTTCCGGAAATCCTACCACACTATAAAGCAGCATAAAACCCAATACCCACACAATCACCATCGAAATGAGCCAGAGCAAAAACCCGTATTTTACAAAATCGATGGGACTGATCATTCGTTGGCCGGTATCGGGATAAACGCCGAGACCGTAAACAATGGCATTGTTCGGCGTTCCAACGATCAGAAAATGGGCAAACGACGTGGCAAAGGCCGTGGCAAGTCCGATGGCCCAAGGCTCACCATGAACTCCGCTCATAATGCCCATGGGAACGGCGATGGGCCCTAAAAGCGCAGTGGTCCCGGCATCGGACATGAAGTTCGTCACCAAACCTGAAAAGCTGCTCATCCCGATCCAGAGCCCCAGACCTTTGCCGAAACCTATCGCCGCCAGGGCGCCCAGAAAAATTTGAGCCAGCCACAGTGCCGCACCTGTCTCTTTTAGCAGGGCGCCAAGGGTCAGGGCACCGCAATACATAAACCACGCATCCCAGGATATACCGCCTAATATTTTTCTCCAATCCGCAATTTTAAAAACAACCGGTATGACCAGGGCGAGCAGGGCCGGCCCTCCGAGGCCGAGATCGTGCCCGCCGACGATCCACAAGAATAGTATCAAGATCATCATGCCGAATGCCACTTTTTCGGCATAACTCATTTTTCCCATTTTTTTCGTTTCTTCCTTAATGGCCATAAGACCGGGAGTGAGATCTTTGGTCTTGACCTTTCTGAATACAAATAACATATATAGCGCCACCGCCAGACCCAGCACCGGGGTCAGCGGAAAACCGTACATCATCCACCGTCCGAAACTCATGGGCACATTGTAATCGGACCAAAATCCCATCATGATAACGTTTCGACCACCGGCTGCAGGTGATCCAACTCCTCCGACATTCAAGGAAAAACAAAGCGCAAAAAGCAAGAGCTTGGCCAGTTGGGGATCATGTTCGATAACGCCTTGATTGTTATTGCCCGAAACCGCTCCCATGTAAACGGCCGCCATCACCGGCGCCATAAAGGCCGCCATGGCATGAGCGGATATAAAGGATCCCAAAACAGACATGGCAACACACAAGACGACAATCGGGACCACAAAACCCCGGGTCCACCCGAGTATCCATGTGGCCAGCCGCTTATGCAATCCCACGCCGATCACCGTCACTCCCATGGCCAAAACACCTAATAGAAACAGCGGCGCATCTCCGGCAAAGGTTTGTCCGATCATCTTCATGGGCAGCAGTCTGAAAAAATAGGCAAAAACCGGCATCAAAATACCCACCAGGCCGATAGGAAGCGCTTCGGTTGCAAAATATATGACCGCCATGGGGATCATCCCCAGAACGAGCTTTGCCTTCCATGCCGCTTGGGCGGTATCCTGGGCAATATGCCACTCCATCATTCTTTCAGCAATTTTTTGTTTTTCCACCAGTTCAATCAGACTCTGGGGAGTTGGAATAATAAACCCGATGATGATAAAACAGGCTGCTCCAACAATCAGCCAGAGCAACTTGTTTGAAAGCAACCCTAACTTTTTTGTTTTATCCGCTTCTGTATGATGATGTTCCATTCGTTTTCCTCCCTTAACTCGCCACAATAATTTTCTTTCTCCTGTTCTCTATTACCTCAGGTCGCTTTATTTTTTCTTATCTCTTTCAAGAATTTCTTTTGCCGTATCGAACTCACCGGATTCAGCAAAAGCAGCGGCGCTCATGGTGTCTTCAAATTTTCTTTTATATGCCTCGGTGATGGTTTTCATGAGTTTTTCGATGGAAACGGGCTTCTGAAGATACTCGAAAACGCCCAGCCGCCGGGCCTCTTTTTCATCTTTTTCAGATCCGTGACCGGTGAGCATAATGATCTGAACCCCCGGATATGCCTTTTTGGCACGCCGTAAAACCTCCATCCCATCCATGCCGGGCATTTTCAGGTCTAAAACCATGACATCGGGAAGATCCTCGTCCATGGTTTTCAGCGCCTGTTCCCCGCTAAGCGCCACATTTGATTCCACTTCCCGCATTTTCATTCGGTCGGAAAGCGCTTTTACGAATTCCTCTTCATCGTCTACCAGCAATACTTTCATCTCTTTCATTTCAATCTCCTTTCACTCGCTTTGTTATTTGCGAGATTGTTTGTGGGTTCGTTGTCGTTTGGCTCATTCTCCAACATCGCTTTGGCGGTCTCGGCTTCGCCGGCCTCCGCAATCTTTTTTGAGATCGTTCAGGCTTATCAACACCACATCGATAGTATGTTTTTTTAACATTCGCTTGACGTCTTTTGGCTGCCTGGATTTAAATATATGCCAATTTTGAGTCTGCAAACGCCGCACAAGATGTTCCTGCAGCATGTTGTCCTCTTCTATGATCAAAATCGTAACTCCCATGATTTTATCGTAAGGCGTTTTTTAGAAAACGAGATTTAAAGCGGCACCTTTGTTCCTGATTCTAATGTTAAGGTTCGCATTATCCAGCCTCGGCAAAAGCGACCGAAATAAAAATATCATCCCATAATTTTTTAGGATCCATGTGCTTTATTCCGAGCATACTCCCGGCATCCTCGTGTTCACCCATTTCAGCAAAGGCAACCGAAACAAAGACCATTTCAAATTTTTTGATCCATCTTTTCATGGCGCCCTCCTTATGATCCCAACCATTGGTGTGATCTTGCCCTCTAATACAGCAAGGAATATGCCAATATCTTTATATGCAATAAAATCAGTATGTTTAATAAATTTTTAGGGAATAAAAAAGAAAGGTGTGGTTCAATATGGGATATTTTGAAACGTTCGAAGTGAACTATTATGAAACATTTTTAAACATCTATGGATTCAGGAAGGTACATCAAAATTTCAGGAGCCGGACCAAATACTTTGGCGATGCCGCCCAGAAAAGCCATGGTCTCCTGCAATGATGCCCAGCGTTCGGTGGAAGATATTTTGGCCGGGATGTCTTCTTCTATAAGAACGGTATTTTCATAACCGGCGCCCAGTACGCACTGATTCTGTATTTTTCTTGGGGAAAGCGTAATTTTTCCGCCGGAATCTATTGCCTTAAGAAGGATTTCAATGGATTCAAACAATGCCATTTCCAAGCATACAGGATCTGACCTAATGACAATCGGCGGATCCGAAGGATTCGATTCCAGAACGACATTTTTAAGCCTTGCGAAACGGGACACCAGCAAAACCATCTGCTCCGTGATATCATTAAGATCCAGGTTTACGGGGGAGCGATCGGGGCTGTGGGCGAACCGGTTCAAGCAGGAGGTGATATCAATGCCCCGTTGAATTTGTCCGTGAATTCTATTCAAGGATTTTATAAATTTATCTTTGTGAGGAAAAGCGCCGTCTTCGGTGATGTCAAGGATATCTTCCATTAAACCCGACGATTCCTGGATGATGGCCAGAACGTTTTTGATTTCGTGGGTTATGCCGGCGGTTATTCTACCGAAAAAAGCCACTTCTTTGCGTTTTAAATGATTCATGGCGTCCCCTTTTGCATAGGATTTTTTAACGACTTTCTAAACCATGCTTTTCACGGCCTCATTCACTTTTTTAATCAATTCTTCGATATCAATGGGTTTTATCAGGTAGTCAAAAGCGCCCAGTTGCATACCCCGAATGCCGTCTTTAGTAGCACCGTGACCGGTGAGAAGAATCACCTGTATCCTGGAATTTATGGCTTTGATTTTCTCCAAAACCTCCAATCCGCTCAGTCCCGGCATCATCACATCTAATATCACGACCTGAGGTGGATCGTTCTCAACAAGGGCCAATGCAGCTTCACCGTCCATGGCAATCGAAACATTCATATTCCTCAACTCCAGCCTTTCGGCCAGCGTCGTGACAAATTCCTTTTCGTCGTCAACAAGCAGAATTTTTATCCGGTCCATGCAAAGCCTCCGTTTTATACAATTGATTTTTTCGGCAGAAAAATCTTAAAGGTGGTTCCTTCGTTCTCTTTGCTGTTCACCTCGATGTCTCCGCCAAGCTTTTTGACAATACCGTAGGTAATGGAAAGTCCGAGGCCGGTTCCGTGTTCTCTTTTGGTAGTAAAAAACGGCTCGAAGATATGTCGAAGTGTATCCTCCGACATACCGCAGCCATTGTCCTGGATGGAAACAGCAATGGTATCCGCATCTTTTTCCCAGGTAGTAATAAAAATCCGCCCCTCGTCTTCCACGGCCGCCATGGCATTATTCAATATGTTCAAAAAAACCTGCTGGAGCTGTCCCCGATCTGAATCGATTTTGGGTAGATCCTTTGCCAATTCCAGCCCGATATCGATATTACGGTAAAGGGCTTCTTTTTCCAAAAAACCCAACACTTCTTCCAATAATTCGTTAAGGTCCAAGTTCTCCTTTTCGACCTCCATCCGTTTTGCGAATCCCAGCAGCCGGTGGGTTATGGTTCTACAGCGGCTCACGGACTGCAAAATAGAGCCCACAAGGGTTGAAAATTTTTCTTTTTGTGCAAACTCCGGGGTGTACTCGATGATATCTTTGATAAGTCCGGCTTTTTCGTTAATAATGGCCAAGGGATTGTTGATCTCGTGAGCTACACCGGCTGCAAGCCTGCCGATGGAAGAAAGCTTGTGATGGTGCTGTAATTCTCGGAAGGCCAACTCTCGATTCTGATCCGCTTCTTTGATGCGACTTACCATGATACCGGTTAGCCGGAAGACGACAATGACAATCAGTATTGAACTGGCCAGAAAAACAAAAAACAGGTCGCTTTTCAATGCATACCAGGTTTTCAAGACAGTGGATTTCGGTTTTACAATCACCAGCGTATATTCGGGGTACGTAAAATGGGTGTACGTCAAAAAAATATCTCTGCCGCTTGGGCCCTTTCGTTCTTCGACATACGTTGCATACCCGCCCATAGGGATCCTCAAAGGACACTTTTCAAGGACCTTTCCATACAAACGGGAATCGGTCTGGAATATACCCTCTTTGTTGAGAAGAAATGCATCGCTTTCTGCATCGAGCCCCATGGCGGAGATGAGGTTGTCGAACATGGTCGTGTCGATGGTGGTGCGAACAATCCAGGATCGTCCGCTCTGCTCAAGACGCTGAACGGCAATGGCAATATGGGGAAATTTTCGATATCCCATAAACACATCGCTGATATAGGTTCCCTTGAGCATCACCTCTTGAAACCAGCCCTGTTCGGCATAATTTTTCCCGAGAAGTTTATACGGGCCCGCATAACAAAGCTGTGTCCCGTCAGCGCCGTTGATCAACCCCAGGTCGACAAATCCGCCGAATTCCTTTTTGAGCGTAAAAAGAATGTGGTTGAGCGTCTTTTTATCAGACAATTGTTCATAAGTATAAAAATAAGATATCGATTTTATCAGCGACTGTCGTTCTCTTAGAAAAAGCTCAAAAGAATGCCGGGTTTTATTTGCCAGCAATGTTTCAGGGTTGATAATCTCTTCTCTGAGGCTGCTTTGATATTGATGGTAGTTGATTAAGGCCATCATAGACAAGGGAACAATGGTCAGCACAATCATCAGGATCCTTATGTTCCTTTGGAGCAGCCGATATCGATCTGCAGAGGAATCGAGGTTGGTGAGCATTTGCAGACTTTGCCTGATATTGAACCATTTTCTAAGATTCAGCGCCATATTTCCTCCACCAACCCATTATCGAATGATATCTCCGGATTGAAGCGTTCCCGCTTCCAGCCGTTTGATCACATCGTTGTAAGAACCGATCACGGAATCCAATACCTTCAC
>JARRRC010000312.1:0-5008 GCA_037381105.1 Desulfobacterales bacterium | reverse complement strand
ATCACGCAGGAAAATTGACCGAACACCTTCTGCCAGTCGATTTCGTTTCTAATTTCTTTTTCCCGGGTGGGCAGATCGATGGGTTTCGGCGAAAAGCCTTCGTTCGGTTCCTTGTCTGTATAAAAAAGCCCCATGGGGTCCTCGTCAAGACCCAATTTTTCGAGAAAATTCAATAATGATTTCAGCATATGGCCATTCATTGCATCCTCCTGAAGCATTGACATTGTTATCTTACGTCATATTGTTCATTATATATGGTTGCCTTTTTTAGCGCAATACCTCTACCGAGCATGCCGTAAACTCCACAAAGCATGCAGTAAACTCCCTGTTAGGAGAAAATATCATGAAAAAATTAATGCTCGTTTCATTTGTCGCATTTTTAGTGGCTTTTTTCTATGCATTATCATTTGTGCTCGTAACGGCATCTGCGGCTGAGTCCGCCCCCAATGTTAAGCTGACCGTTTTCGGAGCTGGTACGCTGGCTGTACCGTTTAAACAGATCGACCGGGAATTTATGAAAAAATATCCGAATGTCACCGTCCAGCCTCAGTTCGGCGGCAGCGTCAAAATGGCGAAACAGGTGAGCGAATTGGGACGGATCGCCGATGTGGTTGGCGTGGCGGATTCCCGTGTCATCCCGAAATTTTTGTTCGGCAAACAGGGAAAGACCGGATATGCCGACTGGTACGCCGGCTTTGCCACCAACGCGATTACTTTTGTTTACACGTCAAGGAGCAAATATGCATCCGAGATTACGCCGAAGAACTGGTACAAGATCCTTTCCCGTCCCGGCGTCCAGATCGGCAGATCGAACCCGGATACCGATCCTTCCGGCTACCAGACCGTGCAGATGCTGGAATTGGCCGAGAAATATTACAAAAAACCGGGTCTGGTAAAGGCGATTCTGGCCAATGCGCCCAGAACCAACATGCGGGATACTGAAACGGCGCTGATCGCCGCCCTTGAATCAGGACAGATCGATTATCTGGCGATATACCGTTCCGATGCGCGCCAGCATCACTTCAAGTATCTTGATCTTCCGCCCCAAATCAATCTGAGCGACGCCGAATATGCGAACATGTATGCGAGGGCCGCCGTGAAAACGGCAAACGGCACCGTGACAGGCGTAGCGATAGTTTATGCCATTACCATTCCGACGAACGCCGCGCACCCCGAATGGGCGCTCAGGTACGTCCGGTTCGTGCTCGGCAAATCCGGCCGGAGCGCAATGGCCGCCAACGGCTTCGGAACCCTCAAGCCCGCATACGCAAAGGATATGAACAAGGTTCCGAGCGGTTTGAAATCATCCGTTACGGCCTGGCCGGGCAAATAGCATGCGCGGGGCGAACCCTCTTCAGTCCCGCGGGCTGTTATTTGTTTTCTCACTCGCGGGCGGCCTATTGCTCGCTTTCATCCTGATCCCACTGCTGCGCATGTATACGACCCAGACCCCTGCCAGTCTCATGCGGGTCGCCGGGACGGCGGACGTCATGTCCGCCATATGGCTCAGTTTGGAGGCGGCATTCATTACCGCCCTGCTTGCCGGGGTACTCGGAATTCCGCTGGCATACATCCTTTCACGCATGTCGTTTCCGGGCAAGCGGGTCGTCGAGGCGCTCGTGGATCTGCCGCTTACGGTCCCGCATACGGTCGTGGGCATCGCCCTCCTTTATGTCTTCGGCCGCACGGGCATCATCGGTGCACCCATCGATAAGCTCACGGGGCTTAAATTCTGGGGAACCACCGGCGGTATCGTTGTTGCCATGCTTTTCGTCAGTGTTCCCTATACGGTGAATTCGGCGCGGATCGGCTTTGAAGGGGTGGATTCGCGACTGGAAAAAGTCGCGCGCACGCTGGGTGCAGGCCCATGGGGGGTCTTCGGTCGCGTGACATTCCCCCTGGCTTTGCGGGGTGTTCTCACCGGCCTGATGTTGACGTACGCTCGCGCCATCAGCGAATTCGGTGCAGTGATAATCCTCTCCTACTACCCGATGACCGCCCCGGTGAAAATCTACGATCTCTTTCTTCAAACCGGTCTCAGAGAATCTACCGCCATGGCCGTGCTTTTTCTGACGATTGCTCTGATACTCTTCATTATTCTCCGCCAGCTGGCCCGCGGCATCGGATATCAAAAAGACAGGGATTCATGAGCGTTCCCGCCCTCATTCTTGATCGGGTTTCACTGCATCTCGGAGCATTTGCGCTGCATGGCATTTCATTTTCGATTGAGATGGGTCAGGTTTTTGTCATCCTGGGACCGAGCGGAGCGGGAAAGTCGGTACTGCTGGAAACCATCGCCGGGTTCAACAGACCCGATAGCGGGCGGATTTTCATCGGGGGGCGTGACGTGACCCATGCTTCACCGGAGACGCGGAGGATCGGCTTCATGTTTCAGGATTACGCTCTGTTTCCGCACCTAACGGTGGAGCGGAACATCGGTTTTGGTCTCCGCGGCCGACAAAGCAATTCCGGCGGCAAAGGCAATTCGAGAATGAGCGCGCTGTTGGGGCGACTCGGTCTCGAAAAGATCTCCCGGCGAAAACCGACCAACCTCAGCGGCGGCGAGAAGCAGCGCGTTGCCCTTGCCCGCGCGCTCGCTTCGGAACCCGAGCTCTTTCTTTTCGACGAGCCCCTGTCGGCGCTTGATGTCAATACCAAAGACAGGTTGCGGAATGATTTGAAGACATTGCTGCGCGACCTGGGCATCGCGACGATTTATGTAACACACGATCAGACCGAGGCATTGATCCTCGCGGACAGGATGGCGGTAATTCGCGACGGTGCGCTGCTGCAGGTCGGCGATCCTGCGGAGATTTTCAACGCGCCTGCGGATGAATTCGTCGCCAGGTTTGTCGGGGTCGAAAATATAATCGATGGCCGGGTAGTCTCCAAACATGACGGAATTTCGGAGATCGAGCTGGAAAACGGCCGGATTCTGGTGGCCGCGGATAACGGCGCCGCGCGGTCATCCCATGTGTCGGCGTGCATCCGGCCGGAAGATGTGACCCTTACATCCGACCCGCCGGCCGAGTCCGGCGGCGCTCGAAACCACTTCAGCGCCCGGATAGTAAATATCGAAGCGCGGGGTCCTGTGCTTAAGATTCATCTGGATTGCGGTTTTCATCTCTCGGCCTATCTTACCCGGCAATCCTTTCTTGAGCTCGGAATCACAAAGGGCGAAAAGATCTATGCAGGCGTAAAAGCTATGGCTGTTCACCTGATTGAACGGCCATAGGGTCTTGGGCATGTTTAACCGGGTGAGATTTTATTTCCATTTCCCCCGATAAAAATAAGATTGCGAAGTTTCTTATTTAAAATGCGAAAGTTCTTTTCAAACACCGCCCGGCCAAATGGATGGATGGTTTTGAGGCCGGTAGTGTCAATAAATATTTCCCAGAAACGGCTGCCGGTTTCATTTAACATGTTGATCAATTCGTGTGCCGAGCTTCCATCAAAATCACCATCCAATTTCAGATGGAGGCTGTCTCTTGTTTTATAAGAATAAATTTGGAAATTTGATGCCATTGCCTTCCCCGTAATATTTACCAATCAATCAATTCGATTCTCGACATAAACTTTAATTTTAGTTCACTTTAGACACTTTCAACCTTTTACTTTACTAAAATAATTTGGATATACAAGATGAGATGATTGTGGGCATAATATGGGGTAAAACCCCATATCATGAATAGGATGACAGGTTTTGTTTTTTATACCGATTTTCTTTCGAATATTGTTTCTATGAAAATCGATTGTACTGGTAGCCAAATTCATAATTTCTGCAATTTCCTTTGTGGTATTCCCCTGTTTGATCAGATTCGTCACCTGAAGTTCAGTGGGTGAAAGCTTTATTAATTTAGAAGACAAACCGTGTACGAAAGGAGAGACAATATCGTTTAAATTTGATTCTATAATTCCAATATAGGCCCGTTGTGTTTCCCCTAATTTTTTCATTTTTAATTTTCCCAGATAAGGCAGGACCAACTCTCTGACATTCAATAACACTTTTTCTTCTAGTTCAGCTTTATCTTCTTCTCTTTGTTTTAATAGAACCTTTAATGCTGTATTTGCTTCTTCAAGACCGATTGTTTTTGCCTCCAATTCCCCCCCTTTTTGTTTCAGCGCTTTTTCCACTTTTTTTCGATTTGATATTTCCGTTCTTAATTCTTTGTTGGTTTTTATGAGTTCTGCCGTACGGTTTTCAACGCGTTTTTCCAGCTCGTCGTGAGCCTTGCGTAAAGCCGTTTCACCGCGTTTTTATGTCCGTGATGTCTCGATTCGTGGCGCGTCTTCCAAGAAAGCGGCCATCGTCACCGTAGACAGGTTGGCAAATATGAGCGATCCAGCGTTCATCGCCATTTTGTGTTATTATTCGAAATTCTATTGTCTGTGCATCCATAATCTCCAATCCATCTTTGAGGTGACAGATGAGCAGCTTATGGTCATCGGGGTGGACGATCTTTTCGAGAAGTCCGGGGTCTTCAAGGAATTCATTGGCATTGTAGCCGGAGATGCGTTGGCACGAAGGCGAAACATATTCATAAGTTCCGTCAGGTGCGATCCAGGATTCCCAGTCATAGGTAAAGTCGGCAACCGTTCGGAATCGCTGTTCGCTTTCCCGAAGGGCCTGCTCGGCTTCCATCCGTTCCGTGATATTACGAACGTATTCGACAATACCGCTCGGATTTCCTTCTGCGTCCAAAATAGGAAAAGAATACAACTCCAGCCATCCTACAGATTGTCCGGATTCAATCAAAGGCACAATGTCCATTTGCAGGCTGCCTTTCTCAAGGGCCCTTACAGAAGGACAGGTTTCACAGCGCTCGGTTCTTCCGTGATAAAATTCATAACATTTCTTACCGTTAAAGGGCATCGCATGGGAGTACCATTTTACCATGGTATTATTGATCCGCAGAATATTAAGCTCTTTGTCAAGAACGGAAATGCCGTCTTGTATTGCATCAAAAATATTCTCTAAAAATCTTTCACTTTTCCGCAATTCATCTTC
>JARRRC010000311.1:0-6921 GCA_037381105.1 Desulfobacterales bacterium | reverse complement strand
ATGGTATCGATCATTTGGGTTAAATTCATTGCGGCGTCTCGTTAAAATTTGATAATCTTTTTTCGACCCTGGATAGATCCTCCGGTGTGTTAATATTAGAAAAAGAAACCAAATCAGGATCAACGGTGCGCAAAATATTTTCAGGAATTTTTTTAACGCGGACCTTTTGAAATATTTGCTGGATTTTAAATGATTTTTTAAGAAGTTGTTCCTCTATGGGTTTAAAGCATCGTTTTGAATAAATGGCGCAAAGCGGTTCGAGCCCTTTTGAAGTTTCGGGGATAACAATGTCAATACCCGCCACAAGACCGTCGAGGAGAATGTTTATCAATTCTTTTTTGAGAAAAGGAATATCACAGGCTGCGAAAAATGCATAGGGTGTGGTGATATAAAAAAGACCTGTATAGATTCCTGTTAAGGAGCTGCGAATGGGAAAAATATCGGTAACAATATCAAAATCCCACTCCAAATATTGAATAGGATTGTTGGTTACCAACATAATGTTATCAAACAAAATCGTAAAGACTTCATAAATACGGTCGAGGATACGTTTTCCGGCAACAGGAATTAATGCTTTGTTTTTACCGGAAAAACGGGAACTTCGGCCTCCGGCCAGTATCACACCTGTACAGTTGTTTTTCATATTTGATTCGATCAATATTCAAGAAACGAAACGCTGACCACTTAATGATGATATAATGCACAATAGGAAAATTATGATGCAAAAGCAAGGCCATTTCCAAAGGCTATTCATATCGGGTGCAATAAAATGTCACATTAATCTTGATCTTGGACATGTGCATGATATAAAAATGGGTGTCAACAGATTTTTTACAAAGCCATCGAGCCACGCCCCGCCGGGATTCATTTTTGCTGCCGGCTCATATTCATTTTAGCCGTTATATCGGAGCAACACGATGAATAAAAGTAATATTATTTTGGATGCATCGGATATACAACGTAAATTGACCCGGATAACCCATGAGATTCTTGAGATTCACAAAGAGATCGACGATTTAACGCTCATCGGGATTCAAACCCGGGGGGTATATCTGGCGGAACGGATCAAGTTGCGGATTAAGGATATCGAAGGGATTGAGATCCCCAGCGGTAAAATGGACATTACACTTTACAGAGACGACTGGACCCGTATCGGTCCCCATCCGCTTGTAAAAACGACCAATATTTCTTTTTCGGTGGATAAAAGACAGATTATATTGGTCGATGACGTACTTTTTACCGGTCGAACGATTCGGGCGGCGATGGATGCCGTAATAGATTTTGGAAGACCCGATCGTATCGAACTTGCTGTTTTGGTCGATCGCGGCCATAGGGAATTGCCGATCCAGGCCAATTATGTTGGGAAGTTCGTTGAAACAAAACGATCGGAAACGGTGAATGTCATGTTAAGAGAATATGATGGAGAGGATAAGGTGGTTATTGAATAACTTGAGAGCCCTATGCAAAAATGGGCGTTTTGCATAGGGATCGTGTATATATCATGGGGACTGCAAAACACAATGCGGGAGCACCGAAAAAAATCAACATCGGTATTGTTTCCGTCTCGAGCACCCGCTCCCTGGCGGAGGATAAAAGCGGCCGGTGGATCGGCAAGAGAGCGAAGAAGGAAGGTCATGACATTGTCGTCCATCGCGTGGTTCCCGACGATGCAGAGGCCATCGCTCAAACGGTTCATGAGATTATTAATAATGCTGAGGCTCAAGTTGTCCTGCTTACCGGCGGAACGGGTATCAGCAGCAAAGATGTAACCATTGAAGCCGTTCGTCCCTTTTTCACAAAAGAGCTGACGGCATTTGGGCCTATATTTGCCCAGTTGAGCTTTGAAGAGATCGATTCCGCAGCGCTCTTATCCCGTGCCACAGCCGGTCTGATCGGAAATACCGTTCTTTTTTGTATCCCCGGCAGCCTCAAGGCCTGCAAGCTTGCCTGCAAAGTTTTGATTTTTCCTGAACTCGGGCATATTGTTAAACATGTTCAAGAGGGCTAACGTGTTATAGATGCGATGTGGTCTTGAGAAACCTCATTTTCTTGGTTAGAACGAGAATAGGAAAGAGAAAATAGAAAAGAGGAAAGAAGTTATCTATTTTCTAATTCCTCTTTCCTCTTTTCTAAAATGAATATTTAAAAAGTTCCATCCATGACTGGAACCGGGCCGTTTTTTCAGGACCATACCGGGAAAGCGCTTTTAAGATATCCTCTACGGATTTTTCATCGCCGTCGGCTTTTCCGTTTTTAGAATAAAACTTGTCTGCAAAACAGATAATCTGCTCTTCTATGGATTCGGGAATCATATCTCTTACCGGAAGGGGAAGATGATATCGCCTGATGTCCTCAGATGAAATGCCAACGCCGACATGCCGCTCACAGACCAGTCCATGCAGCGGCAATCCCTTATTTTCCAAGATTTTTCTTCCCAAATAGCCATGGCAGACATAAGGATGTTTCCCTGTGCACCCGAGCTCGGGGGTGTTGGTTTCAAAGATGCCGATATCGTGCAGCATGGCAGCTTCTTTGATAAAGTTAAGATTCGGTTTAAGATGGGAAATGTTCACGGCGACTTCGACGGCTTTATTCGCTACCTGCCGTCCATGTTCGACGAGAATTTGATAGGGTCCGGTGCCGGGTTCATAAAATTCGGCGATGATATCAAATGGGTTCATATCGTTAAAAATTTTAGACCGAAGATTGAATATTTTAAAAGATTTTCCGTGAGCTTGAGAACAGGATAGCCTTTCTTAGGATTTATCCGAGAGTAACACCCCTTCAATAAACGGATCAAGGTTGCCGTCTAAAACACTGTTGATATTTCCCACTTCCATATTGATCCGGTGATCCTTGACCATTTGATAAGGATGCATTACATAGGAACGGATTTGGCTTCCCCAGGCAATTTCATCCTTGCTGGCATGCATTTCCTGTTGCTTTTCATCCTGTTTTTGTTTTTCAAGCTGATACAACCTGGATTTCAGAACCTTCATGGCCAAATCTTTATTTCTGTGCTGTGATTTTTCTTGCTGGCACTGTACTACGATTCCGCTGGGCAGATGCGTGATGCGCACGGCGCTGCTGGTTTTGTTGACATGCTGTCCGCCGGCGCCGCTGGCTCTGAAAACATCGATTCGCAGATCCTTTTCTTCGACGTTGACTACGATTTCATTTTTCAGCTCAGGGTAAACAAATACAGAGGCAAAGGAGGTATGCCTTTTGCCGCCGGCATTAAACGGAGAGATTCGGACCAGACGGTGCACCCCGGTTTCCGTCTTCAAATATCCGTATGCATAATTCCCGACGGCGGTGAATGTAACGCTTTTTATTCCTGCTTCATCACCCGGTTGAAAGTCGATGATATTGGTTTTAAATCCTTTTCGGTCGATCCACCGCAGATACATTCGAAAAAGCATTTCAGCCCAGTCCTGAGCCTCGGTTCCTCCCGCTCCCGCGTTGATGGATACGATGGAGTTGTTCGGATCGTCTTCCCCATCCAGTGTCAAATCAATGGAAAATGTTTTTATTCGTTTTTCAAGCCGTTGAATTTGATGAGAGGCTTCATTCACCGCATCTGCGTCATCTTCCTCGACGCCGAGATCAAACAGTCGGCAATCTGGCTTTCGATTTCCTTCAGTCGCTTTTCTTTTGCGGGGAGGTCAAAGATAGTCCCGAATCTTTTCTAATTTTTCAAATAAGACCTTTATATTTTCTTTGATTTCAATGGCCATGGGTTGCCTCCTTTAACAAATATGTTGCAAATATCACCCGTTAAGATTAAATGGTTCGATTGAGAAAAGATTATAATGCTATTTTTTATAGGTTTCAACACTCCTTTTAATGAATATTCAAGTTTCACACGCTTTTAATTC
Organism: Desulfobacterales bacterium; assembly: GCA_037381105.1. GTDB lineage: Bacteria > Desulfobacterota > Desulfobacteria > Desulfobacterales > UBA11574 > UBA11574. The sequence goes on along the minus strand of JARRRC010000311.1, from coordinate 3,043 downwards.
TAATGAAACCTCCCAACCCTGCTTTAAACGCCCATGAGAAACTTGAGCGATCGCAAAATTATAAAAAGCACAGACAACCCTAAACATGCGATTGCAAATACATCCCCGAACCGTGAATACAGGGTTTCAGCCTGAAGCAGGGGGACTTTTCGGCTGATTACGGCGTCTTTAAAGATCTGTGTATTTTCGATGATTCTGCCGGAAGGGTCTATAAACCCGCTGATTCCGGTATTAGCAGCCCGAATTAAAGCCCTCCGGTTTTCAACGGCCCTGAAGATCGCCATGGAAAAATGCTGATAGGGCGCGCTGGTTTTTCCGTACCATGCGTCATTGGTGAGATTGACCAGCATCGATGCATTGTGTTGAACCATCGCCCTGGCCAGAGGAGGGAAAATAATTTCATAGCAAATCAACACCCCGATACGGAAGTTTTTCCAACGGAGAGTTCGTCCTTTTTCACCAGCCTGAAAGTCCCCCACGCTCTCCACCATTTTCCCTACAAACGGAAGCCATTTTTTTAAGGGAACATATTCTCCAAAAGGGACAAGATGGGCCTTGTCATACCGGCCGATTACTTTTCCGGTTTTATCGACAAGAAAGGCGCTGTTATAATACTTGACTTTTTTCTTTTCGACGCTGAAAGCAGGACTGCCGATTAGGAAATCCGCTCCGGTTTCGCGAATTCCCGAGAGAACCAGTTCGGACAGTTCGACGTTTTTCGTAAAATAAAAAGGTGTTGCCGTTTCCGGCCAAACGACAAGATCCGGTTTAAGTTTTTTTGAAAGAAGTGAAAGACGAATATATTTTATTGTTGAGGACCGTTGAAAAGCCGGGTTCCATTTTTTTGCCTGGTCAATATTTCCCTGGATGACGGCTACTTTAACAGACGGTGAATTTACAGCCAGTTTATGGATTTGAGGAATTCGCCAATTTCCATAAAACCATACACCAGCGAAGATTAAAACAAAAGCAGCCGTGGCCCCGGCGGCCTGTGCAGTGTCAACACTGTTTTCTTGCCAGCCTTTTTCCGCCAGACGAAGATAAATCAAAAAGGCGGTTGTGTTGAACAAGACAATACAAAAGGAAACCCCGTATACACCGAATATATCCGAAATTTGGATGATATGCAGGATGTTAAATTGCGTATATCCCAACAGTTCCCATGGGAAACCCGTGAAAAGAAACGTTCGGACATATTCCAATGAAACCCATATCAGCGGCGTAAGGAAGAAAAGAGAAATGGGGCCTGTGCAGAGTCGGCGGACCGCCAATGAAAATAACGCGATGTAAAGCGCCAAATAGAGTGATAGCAGCAAAAGAATCGGCACACTGACGTAGTGAGGGAGATGACCGTATGTCGTCATGGTAGGGACCAGCCAATAGATCAGCGTAAGGTAATGGACCAGTCCGGTCAGAAGACCTAAATAAAAACCGTTTTTAAGGGAGAGATCTCTTAAGGCAAGGAACAACGGAACCAATGCAAACCAGGCCAGAAAAGAAATACCGGTCCGCGGGAAAGACAATGTCAGTAAAAAGCCGCTGGATGCGGCTAGAAATAGTTTAATCCTGTCGAGTTTATCTTTTTTCAAGTATTTTCCATATCGTCTTTTCATTTAAACCGATAAAATATACCTTTGGGAGCGACCTCCTGCAAGGGAAATTTCACTTTGCCTGCTTTATCACGGATAACAAATCGTCATCCTTAATTTTTCCTTGAACCATGTCGGGTCACCTCGATGTCTAAAAAGAATCGAAAGAATAATTCAATAAACTTGCATATCTGGTTTCTGAGGATCTTGAAGAATGAGGGGTAAGATGATGGAATACCTTGAAATAGGCCTAAAATTGAGGCTTCACAAAGATTTGATCGTCACTACTCCCGATCCAACACCTGCCTGAGGGTTTCGGCAATATCCTTTCTGATCAAGGGTTTCATGATAAATGCTTTGATACCCAGGCTTTTCGCTTTTTCTTCGGTAATTCTGGTGCTGAATCCGGTGCAGAGTATCACCGGTATATCCCGTCGGATAGCCATTATTTTTGAAGCCAGTTCATCACCGGGCATGTTGGGCATGGTCAGATCGGTAATGACCAGATCAAATGCATCCGGCCGTGTTTTAAAGAGTTCAAAGGCTTCGATGCTGTTGATTCGACTGGTAACGGTATAACCCAAAGATACCAGCAACTGTTTCGCCATGTTGATCAGCGACTCTTCATCATCAACAAAGAGGATGTGTTCCGTTCCTGTGGGAATCGGTTTTTCGGCCCTGATTTTTTGCTCCAGTTTCTTTTCAATGATCGGGAGATAGACATTAAACGTCGAACCTTCTCCGGGTTCGCTGTAGACGTGTATGGTGCCGTTATGACTTTTCACGATGCCGTGCACCACAGACAATCCCATTCCGGTTCCCTTGCCTTTTTCTTTGGTTGTGAAAAAGGGATCGAAAATATGTTCCCCCTTGCCTTTTTCTTTGGTTGTGAAAAAGGGATCGAAAATATGTTCCATCAAACCTGCCGACATGCCGTGTCCGGTATCGCTCACCGACAATTTGAGATAGGATCCGGGTTTAATGTCGAAGTGCTTGGCAATGAAGCCGGGATCCAGTTCTACTTCAGAAAGACTTACGCTCAACACACCGCCTTTTTCCAGCATGGCATGGCTCGCATTCGTGCAAAGATTCATCAATATCTGGTGGATCTTGATTTGATCTCCAAGAATGGCGGCATCACTTGTAAGATCCTTTCGAATTTCGATGGAGGAAGGGAGTGTCGCCCTGATCAGCTTTAGCACGTCATTGATAACGACTTTTAATTGAAGCGGTTTAAGGTCTTGTTCACTTTGCCGGCTGAAGGTTAGAATTTGATTGATCAGCTCTTTAGCGCGACCTCCCGCTTCGAGCACTTCCTGCAGGTTGTTGTAAGGAAGAGACCCTTTTTCAAGATAGTCCACGGTCAGCTCGGTATAACCGATAATGGCAGAGAGGATATTGTTGAAATCGTGGGCGATGCCGCCGGCCAGGGTGCCGATGGACTGCATCCTGTG
>JARRRC010000310.1:4863-8168 GCA_037381105.1 Desulfobacterales bacterium | reverse complement strand
CCTGAATATATCGTCAATCTTTATGGTTATTTCCATAAGAGTGCTGAAGGAGGTTTAGCCCCAGATACACATAATGAAGGCCGGAGACGATGGTAAGGCCTGCCGTTATCCAGATCAGCAACATTTTGGAGGTCTGAATCCCCGGAATGTTCAGGTTAAGAAGGGGCAAAATAATCGTCAAAACTTGTGCAACCGTCGTGCATTTACTCACCAGGCTCGGGTTTATTTCAACATGAACGTCCGACAATGCAAAAACAGCAATGCCGGTGATAATCAGGATATCACGGCTCAGCACAATCACAGCCAGCCAGGGAGGGATGAGTTTCAGAACCGCCAGACTTACAAAACCGGAAGCCAATAGAATTTTGTCTGCGATGGGATCCAGATAGGCACCCAACTCGCTGTCCTGATGGAAATATCTGGCGACAAGGCCATCCAGTGCGTCGGTGATGGCCGCAACGGTAAACACGGAAAGCGCCAGATAGAACAGATCTTTTAAAAGAAAAATGACAAAAAGGGGTGTCAGCAAGATCCTGATGACGGTCAATACATTGGGAATATTGAGATTCAATGACTTAATGTCCGTTTTATGGTGAACCGGAAAGTAGCTGAATCCTCAGGTGATTCTTTGTGACTTCAAAGATATTGATCCCCACGGATTCATAGGCTCTCAACATTAATGCATCTGCAAGTTTTTTGGCATTTCCCTTAAATTCGAGGCCGATGACGGTCTCTTTGGTTCTGAGTTCTTTTACCTGAAGATTATTTACGCCGGGTATTTCCTTGATGATGCGCACGAACTTTTCAAAATTTGCCAGATTGTCCGTTCCTTCCACCACGATCTCAATAGTGTTGGTCTGCTCTTCTTCGATCTGCCAGGCAGAAACAATCCGTGTGGACACTGCTGAAGCGGCCAGCGATCCGGCGGCTGAAAGTGCATTCCGGGCGCCGGCAGTTTCATCGGCATTGGCTGTGACCGCACTTTGCGTTGTGGCCGCGATTTCTTCACCCGTATCTGTTCGAACGGCGCGCGCGGATACAATTCCTTTGAAAGACCTTATGCTTTTTTCCATAACATTCTGGGTTCGGTCTACAACCGCTTTGCCGAATATAACGATGTCCGCCTTTAAGGCCCGGCCGAGGTCGACGGCTTCAGTCTTGTCGAGATCGGGCTTGTCGTATTTTTCATCAATGCTTTTCTTTTGAGCGATACGTCGATAATCAATCACCGGAAGCCCCTTATTTTTCAAAGTTTCCGTAAAAGCACTGACCGAAAACATATTTGAAAGCACCGGTTCATGTCCCCACCAGTATTTTGGAGAAGTGTCTTCAAGGTTTTGCTCTGAAATTAAAATGAGAATCTTGGGCAAAGATTTCTCCGCGGACATCACTCCCGCATCCGTCAAGGCTTTTGTTAAGAGGGCGATGGAAACGTCTGCTTCAACCAATACCCTGTAAACATCTTTATCCCTGGATTCTGCCAGCACTTTGTACCCCTGGATGAATTTATCGGTTTGATCATAAAGCACTTTATTGAAGGCTTGAAAGGTTCGGTTCAGGGTTCCGGGCGGCACGAGGCCCAGTGCCGCGCGATCCACGGCAGATACCAGGCAGTTATCAATGGCTTCTTTTCTTGCACTGGCGGAATCTTCTTTATAGATTTTGCCGGTTCCGATAACCATAACGGTTTTTAAGTCGGTAGAGTCTTTGGCTTGAACATTCATGGAAGGTGCAAACAAAGTAAACAGACAGCATATTAAAATTGCGCGTTTGGCAATGACGTTAAAAGGGTTAGTCATAATACATTTACCTCCGCTTTCAGTTCAAAATTTGCGGGACAGCGTATAATCGGCGATCATCAGCAGGGTCTCTTTGGTTTTTGAATTTTTGAAAACCGTGAGTGCATCCTTGGCCTGCCGAACATATTCTGTTGCAAGTTTTTGAGTATACGTTTGACCGCCGTATTTGTCTATCATTTTTATCAATATTTCAAAATCGTTAATTGAAAAATTCTTGTTTTTTATAATATCTTCCATGAGCGTTTTATCTTTTGGGACAGCCGACTTGAGTGAATAAATAACCGGCAGGGTCAATTTCCCCTCCTTGAGATCCGCGCCCACTTCCTTGCCGAGCACGGCGGTGTCGCGTGAGTAGTCAAGAAGATCATCCACCATCTGGAAAGCGATGCCGAGGTTGAAACCATAATCGGACAGGGCGTTTACTTTTTTCGGGGAAACATCTGCAATCAGAGCCCCGGAACAACATGTCCCCTGAAAAAGTACGGCGGTTTTGCGTTTTATGATCTCCATGTACTCCGGTTCAGAGAGATCCAATTGTCCTTTTCTCATCAGTTGATGAATCTCGCCCTGGGACATATTTTCGGTAATATTCGATACGACCTTGATAATGTCCGGCCGTTTTGTTTCAGCGGCAATTGCAAGTGACCGTGCAAGCAAAAAATCTCCCACAAGAACCGCAGTGGGATTTCCCCATATGGAGTTGGCCACCGGCTTGCCCCTTCGCAATGTCGCTTCATCGACGAGATCGTCATGCAAAAGGGTGGCGGCATGAAGGTATTCGAAAATGGTTGAAAAAGCCTTGTCATAGCCCTCGTTATAACCGCATAATCGAGCCGATAGGACCATGAGTAAAGGTCTTAACCGCTTGCCGCCGCTGAAAAGTATATGGCCGGCAATTTGAGAAACCAATTCTAAATACGGGTTTAAGTTTTGCTCAAGGGCAACTTCAATTTCTTCAAGATCATTTTTTACCCGTGCAAGGATTTTATGTTTTAAGTCACTCATACTGCTTTTCCCTCGAGATCGTATTCAGAATTCTCTTCGATTCTGACATGAATAAAAGACCCGATGTGCAGATTGGCGGAATGAATATCCGTGATGCCGTCGACTTCCGGAGCCTGAAAAAATGTTCTTCCTCTATACCGGTTGTTGTCTAAGGATTCTTCCACAAGGACTTCATAGGTTTTGCCGATATGGTTGCGGTTATTGATCAAGGATATTTTCTGCTGTAAGGACATGAGCCGATCATACCGTTCCGTGGCTACGTCTTTACGGATATGGCCGGAAAGCTTGTGTGAAGAGATATCTTCAGCGTCGGAATAGATGAAGACCCCGAGGTTGTCAAAACGGATATCCTGTACAAATGCCAAAAGCCTTTTAAAATCTTTATCGGTCTCTCCCGGAAAACCGACGATAATCGCTGTTCTGAGGGCTGCATCAGGAGCCTTGGATCGTATTTGATCAAAAAGCCTGTAAAGGTCTTCGGATGTGTAATGGCGGCCCATT
>JARRRC010000310.1:0-4852 GCA_037381105.1 Desulfobacterales bacterium | reverse complement strand
CTGTCGCTTGCATGTTGAATCGGGACATCAAAATAAGAACATATGTTTTTGCGTTCGGCAATGGTTCGAATAAAAGGATTATCAATGCTCTCCACGTGGCCGTAAAGGATTCTGATCCAGATATCATCGGATATTTCGGATATTTTTTCAAGCAATCGATAAAGGGGTACAGGGGGGGTAAGATCAGCGCCGTAATGGGTTGTATCCTGTGCGATTAGAGTAAGTTCCTTGACTCCGGATGAAATCAGGTCGCGTGCTTCGGCAACAATATCTTCCGGCCGCCGGCTTCTTTGTTTTCCCCTAAGTTTCGGAATAATGCAATAGGTGCAGTGCCGGCTGCATCCTTCGGAAATTTTAAGGTAGGCCGTGTAAGCGGAACTTCGAACCCTGAAGGACTCCTGCTTCGGGTAAAAGATTTCATTCGGGTCCGGTAAAAAACAGCGCCGATCATCCGGATCGTCGATGACCGCCGTAACAATTTTATCAAAGGCGCCGGTTCCTAAAAATATATCGACTTCGGGCAGAGATTCGGCAATGGCTTCCCTGAAGCGTTCCGGGAGACATCCGGTCACGATCAGACGCCGGCAGTTTCCGGTTCGCTTGTACCTTGCAAGTTCCAAAATGGCATCAATGGATTCATCGACGGCGGACTCGATGAAACTGCATGTATTGACAATGATCGTATCGGCATTTTTCGGATTTTGGGTGATAAGCCCCCCTGCTTTCATCAATCGACCCAGCATTAATTCACTGTCGACAAGATTTTTGGCGCAACCTAAACTCGCTAAATAAAGCTTCATAAAAATAGTTTGGTCTTCTAAAACAAATCGATTTCAAAAGAGCTTCAGGTATCATTAAATTTTTGACTGGAAGCTGTCTGAGTGAATTAGGGATCGTTTTGAAAGAACCATGTGAGATTTGGCTTTATGGATGATATCCCTGTTAAGGCTATAAACCTTTATGAACAGCCTGGATAGGTTCTTTCATTATGAGCCCTTGCTCACGAGTTCTTTCAGCCAAAAATTTAATGATACCTGAAGCGGTAATGCTTTCAAAAAAGTTAAGGTGTTACTGTTTCATAAATATTCTTTATATAGATTACATCCATTAAAATGCTAAAGGCTCCCGGAATGTATCGGCAGCCTTTGAGAGACTTAAAAAGTTTGATGCAAATTCAGCACCGTACCGCATTTAATGGCAGCTTCCCAAAAAACGGGTACATTATGAGATTGGGAGTCACTTTTATTTGCAGGCAAATCAGCCCCTTAATTTTTTGATTTCTTCTGAAATCAAGGGTATGATCTCAAAAAGATCTCCCTCAATACCATAATCGGCCTTTGAAAATATGGGCGCTTCAGGATCCTTGTTTATGGCCACAATGACTTTGGATGAAGACATTCCGGCAAGGTGCTGAATGGCGCCGGATATGCCGCAGGCAATATACAGGTTCGGAGAAACCACCTTTCCGGTTTGTCCCACCTGATCCGAGGCGGAACGCCAGCCTTCATCCACCGCGGACCGTGACGCACCGACGGCACCGTGAAGCAGTTTCGCCAATTCCTCGATGACGCTGAAATCCGGACCTCCTATCCCTCTCCCTCCGGATACGACGACATCCGCTTCGGTCAGTTCGACTTTGCCGGTCTCCAGATGCTTTTCAATAAATTTCATTGAGGTTGTACCCATATCGACCTCAATTTTTTCAATGGATCCTGTTTTGTCAGCCTCGGCAATGGTCATGACATTGGGTCGAATGGCCAAAATTTGCGGTTTTCCTTCAAGCACGACATCCGCCAGAATTTTTCCGCCGAACATATATCGGGTTGCCGTAAGATTGTTGCTTTCAAAACGAACGGCGACACAATCCATAGCCAACGGAGCATTCAGGCGCGCACTCAGCCGCGCGGCAACATCCTTGCCCTGGGTGGATGCACCCAGTATCACGATTTCCGGTGTTTCTTTATGAATGACATCGGCGATGACATTGCCGTATGCATCAGGCAAATATTCAATAAGGGAAGGGTCTTGGACCAGAAGGATTCTGTCCGCCCCATATCGCTCAAGTTCTTTTGAAATGCCTTCGATATTATTTCCCAAAACCAGGGCGGCAAGTTCACCGTTCGACTGATCGGCAATTCGCCGTCCTTCGCTTAATGTCTCGTAAGTTACTTTTCGAAATACACCTTCAGATTGTTCTGCGATTGCGAGTATCTTCTGTGCCATATTCATCTCCCTCTGAGACTTTTGAAAAACCTCGGTTTTTGCCCAATTAATGGATATTTTTCAAAGGCCTCCATAATTAAAGAACCTTTGCCTCTTCATGCAGGATTTTGACAAGCTTGGCAGCTTTTTCCTGAGCAGATTCGCCGTCTATCATTATACCGCGTTTACGCTCGGCGGGTGTTTTCAATGAAACGATTTTCGTCAGCGGTTTTTCGATGGTTCCAGGGTCGAGTCCGATGTCTGAAACGGTTTTCATATCGATGGGTTTCTTTTTTGCTTTCATGATCCCCGGAAGAGAGGCATAGCGGGGCTCGTTGATTCCGCGTTGGGTTGTAAAAAGGGCCGGCAGCGGTGTTTGAAGGATGACGGTTCCGCCCTCGACGGTTCGATGGCACGTGATTGTATTGTCGGCAATCTCCTGTTTAATCACCATGGAAATATGGGGAATTCCCAAAAATTCGGCGGTTGCCGGTCCGACCTGAAAATTGTCGTCATCCACCGCCCGCTGGCCGGCGATGATCACATCAAACGGTGTTTCTTTGAGCGCTGCGGATAAAATCCTTGCGGTGGTCAACCCGTCGTAAACAATACCGTCAGGAGCATTAATCAGGATCCCTTTGTCGGCACCCATTGCCAGCGCTGTTCTGATGGCTTCGACCGTTTTTTCCGATCCTATCGAAAGGATTGAAACCGTTCCCCCATGGGCTTCTTTGATTCGAAGCGCCTCTTCAACTGCGAATTCGTCGTAAGGATTGATAACCCACTTGATATCGTCTGTTTTAATGGATGTCCCGTCTTCGGCAATCCCGATAAGCGATTCTGTTGCCGGAACCTGTTTTAGCAATACGACAATTTCCACTTTCTTTACCTTTCCTTTCTCGTAGTGTTGTGTAAGATATTGATAGGGTGTAACCCTTTAAGAAGACAAAAAAGAAACTCTATAAACAAAAAAATCTACAGGACTCGCCTTTGTATGTCAATAAGATTGTGTGATCTCTAAAGCCGGAATTAGAAAATAGGAAAGAGAAAAGAGGATAGGGGAAACCGCGGATGAACACTTATAAAAACAAACATTTTTGAAATATGAGAAAACAAAAATGTGTAAGAGCAAGAAGTTGAGAAGGTGGGAAGATAAGAAAGTGGGCATTTCTTAGAGCCTCCGACCTTCTAATTTTCTAACCTTCTTAACTTCCTGTTTTCCGCGGCCTCCTTATCTTCTAATTCCTATTTTCTTATTTTAAAACAATCTCTTTACCGGGTATCCAAGTACTTATCCCGACAAAAAGCCTTTTGAATAATGGTCGATCAAGGCGCCGTCTTTATTTTGCGTGACCACGAAAGATTCGGTCATCAAAGTAATTCCGGTAGTCTCCGCTCGTTGCAAAACCTTTATCGTGTAATTCAACAACCCTGTAGACTTGATCAAAGGGGGCGTTTTCCTGGGGCCTGTTGATCCCGATTTTCCACTTTTTCCCGTCTTTTCTGTAACCTGACGCAAACACTTCACCTCCGATTTCCACGAGAAAATCGGATATCCCATTGTTTCGGATGAGTGCCGCAACCTGGTCAACACCATACCCTTTGGCAATGGAAGAGAGATCCAGAAAAATGGAGGCCATTTTTTTAACAAGATAGTGACCGGGTAATATTTCAATATTATTAAATCCGACTTTGGACAATAATGCCTCTATTTGTGATTTTTCGGGAACAGTATGTTTGATTTTGCCATTGCCGAATCCCCAGAGGTCCACCAGTGGCTTGATGGTGCCGTCCCAGGCGCCGCCGGTCTCTTCATAGATCTTTTTTGCAACGATCAGAACATTGTAAAAATCATCGGATATCCTGAATTTTTCGCCGACATTTTGATCTGAATTGAACCGGCTGATTTCACTGTCTTTTCTAAAAGTAGACATGCTCTGGTTGATCTCTTCGAGACGGGCGTCGATTTTTTCTTGCAGGTTTTTGGCATGGGAAAACATCCCTGTGACCATTTTGATGTGATAGGTGGTTCCCATGGTTTTTCCTGAATACGCAACTTCCTTTTTCAGACCGCAACCTGCCAATATCAGTAGGAAAAAAAGTAAAAGTGTTGTACGGATGTATTTCGAAGTTGAATCACAGGGTGAATTACTTACCATAAATCTATTTTCCAGTGTCAATGTTTCTCATTTATATAAGCATCTATTTTTTCAATAAGTGCCTTAATGATCAAATCAGGCAAATAACATTTTTTCTAGAAGCTGTCCATGCCTATCACTAATAGGTAATTATAGTAAAGTTTCCGATCCAGAAATGAGCAGTTTTTGTTCTGATCAAGGCCGCACAAGGGGTTGCGACCCCCGCAAAGCGGGACAGGAAGGTGTACGCCTGTACGTCGCAGCCGGAAACCCGCGGAGAACGCCGATCAGGACAAAAAGGGCCATTCCTGGACAGAAACCAAAAAGTGTTCATCCATGAATTTATAAACACAACAAGTCACTAGAAGTGGTTTCAAAACCTTCAATCGGGTTTAAGGTCAAGACGGACTGAGGCGGCAGCAGAATCATCGATATGCTGACGGGTTCTCAACTCCCCAGAATCTGCTAGAAGTGGTTTCAAAACCTCCTCTCGGGCTCAATCTCTGTGTTGG
>JARRRC010000309.1:0-6364 GCA_037381105.1 Desulfobacterales bacterium | reverse complement strand
TTATAAAGAGAGCAGCGATAACAAGAAGGACCAGGAAGATTAGCGAGAACGGCGCAATGGATATGATGAATTCTTTAGGGTGGATGCCGTAGAACCAATAGATAAACAGGTTCTGAGGATTTCCGAATGGTGTTAAGGCGGAACCGGCATTGGCGGCTAATGCTTCAAGGATAACAAGAATATTCTTACGGCCGATCTTGAGGAGCAAGGTGAGCGGCACGATAATGGTCAGGGCAACATCATTGGTAACCATCATCGACAGGAAAAATGTGGTAATTATCAGCTTTAAAGGGATAAATTGCCCGCTTTCAATCCTTTGTGACAGTTTCAATATCAGTCCGCTGTTTTCAAGTCCTTTGACCGAGACAAAAAGAACAAACAGGATAAAAAGCACTTGAAGTTCGGGAATCGAGTAGGATGGCGGCCGCTTGAGGTAAACCGATGTAAATACAAGACCGGAGGCAGAAATCAACAACAGCCATTCTTTCAAAATAAAGCCAAACCATGTGTTTTGCGTTTTCAATGCCGCTCCTGAAATTGGATAAGACAGCGAACATTATAGATTCGGTTCTATTCGAGGCGATCCCAAATATTTGGGAAAATAGTCAGAATGGAATCATTTTTCTTAGTGCAATCAACTGTTCGTCGAGTTTTGAAAAAACAGCAGCCGCCTGTTTAATATTTCCATTTTCGGCAGCGGCTTCAATCTCATCTGCAGCTTTTTTCATCGCGATGGCGCCGACATTAGCGGATGCGCCTTTTAGACTGTGCGCATGGTTTTGAACCGAGGATGCATCATCTTTATCAAGAGCCTCTTTTAATGCCATGAGGATATTTTGAGCATCATTTAAAAACGTATTTAAAATGTCTTCGGCAAGATCCTCATCCCCCATGAAGCGATTTAAAAGACCATCTTTATCCAAAATATTTTCACTGGGATCGATATCTCTATAGACCGCTTTTTCCAGTTGGGGTGAAGCTTCGTTTGGCAGCCATTTTTCAATCAAATTTGAAATTTCCCGGGGTTTAATCGGTTTGGTGAGATAATCGTCCATACCGGCTTCGAGGCATTTTTCCCGATCCCCTTTCATGGCATGGGCGGTCATCGCGATAACCGGTATTTTGTGATTAGAAACTTTGGATTTCGGATTTCGGATTTCTTTCGTTGTTTCATAACCATTGTAAACCAGAACTCAGACCCCTTATCCTTTTCACTTTCCACACCGATCTGACCATCCATCATTTCCACAAGCTGCTTTGATATTGCCAGACCCAAACCGGTACCGCTGTATTTGCGGGTCGCGGAACCGTCCACTTGAGAAAATGACTCAAAAAGCCGGTCCATGTGATCTTCCGGTATGCCGATCCCGGTGTCCGAAACACTATAACGGATGGTTGTATGATGGGTGTTTTCATCAACGAGAGATACCCGAATCGTTATTTCGCCGCATTCCGTAAACTTTATTGCATGTCCGACAAGATTGATCATTATCTGACGCAACCGCCCCGGATCTCCGCGCAACAATGAAGGTACATCATGGTCAATGATACACCCATATTCCAGCCCCTTCTCATGGGCTTTGACAGCAAAAAGTTCAACAGTTTCTTCTAAAGTGGTTCTTAAATCAAAGTTAATGATGTCAAGATCGAGTTTGCCGGCTTCGATCTTGGAATAATCGAGAATATCATTGATGATGGTCAGCAAAGCCTCTCCGCTGATGCGAATGGTTTTTGTGAATTCACGCTGCTCCGGACTCAATTCGGTATCTAAAAGAAGACTTGTCATCCCGATTACGCCATTCATGGGCGTTCGTATTTCATGACTCATGTTGGCCAGAAATTCGCTCTTGGCAATGCTGGCTGCCTCGGCCGTCTTTTTCGCTTCTTTTAGCGCTTTCTCCGCCTTTTTTCGGTCATCGATTTCCCTTTTTAGCGCATGATTGGTTTCTTCAAGTTCTTTGGTTCGTTCTTTGACTTTCTCTTCGAGAGAAGAATAAAAGTTTTTAAGCTTATTGGACAGCGTGTTGAAGCTCAGCGCCACAGTCTTAATTTCATCGCTGCCTTTTATCTCTATGGAACTGATGTTTGAGTAATCCTCTTGTTGGGCGGCGTTTACCAGATGTTTTGATATCGTGGATAGTCGATTCGTAATCACGAGTCTTATGGTAAAAATAATAGCAAAGAAAAAGAAAAGCAAACTCAAACCGCTGATGAGAAACGTCGGGATTGATTCCGACCACAATTGTTGGGAAATTTTATTCATTGGAATAGCAATGGTATCCGAACCTATTATCATACCAATCGGTCGATGAAAACCGGCGGTCGCACCGTATCTTTTCAATAAAGAGGCAGGGGCGTCTTTCGGATCACCATGGCAGCGAAGGCAGGATTCTTTCATGCGCCGGGCACTAAATTTGGCCATATATTGTTTGTCATCTATTGAGATAATTCCTTCCCATCTTTTCAGGTGAGGATTATTATTTAAATATTTAATCACTTTGAGTTCTTCGGGTCCTGCCTGATTGGCAGGATTTCTGGGATTATCCGAAGAAAACTTCAGGATATAGTCCGGGAATTCATTGCGAACATCATCAAATATGGCGCGTCCCACGTATGATGTGGACATGGTTTCCGGCACGAATTCATTTTCACCCAAAAGTTTGTACATTAAAGGACGGACTTTTTGACCGACATATTTACGAATGGCAAGATCAAATTTTAACGCCATTGATGCCTGCTGTTCTACAACCTCTTTCACTCGAACACTGATTAGCGAATATGTTTGATAAAAGAGAAAAAGAGAAAAAAGAATCGTTGCGATTCCGATGGAAATCAGAAGTTTGACTTTTTTTGTGAAAATCGGAATTTTGGAAGTGTAAGATGAGTTTTTAAAGCAAAAAGTCTGGGATTTAATACCACCATGTGATATATAAAAGACGGTTCAAGAATATTTCCCTATTGGACTGTGAGGAAATAGCTTAAATACCGGATCTGTACCGAGAGGAGATTATCATGCCAATTAAAGTCTTAATGAAGCGACGATTCAAAGAAGGATATGTCAACGAAATTAATAAAATTATTAAGGAGATTCGTTTCGCAGCCATGGATCAGGAAGGGTATATTACCTCTGAGACGATGTGGGACTACGAAGATCCCTTCAGGGTTGTGATCGTCTCAAATTGGAGAAGGATAGAATATTGGAATAAATGGAAAAATAGCGATTTGCGGAAATCCTTGGAACAAAAGCTTCAAGAGTTTCTTATTAGCGAAACCGAATATGAGATATTTAGCCTGGGAGTTAATCCCCCACTAGAAAAGCTGAAAAACAGACCATAAAGACCGACGGGTTTGGAATTTACGGGAAGTTCCTTTTTATAAAAACCATAAGGGTTTGAGCCCGCTTCAAAATTAATTTCAGATATCGGCGTTCAAGATTTCTTCTAAATTCGCTTTGCTGATCGGTTTTTGATAAATTCCGTCAAAGCCTGCATTCTCTAATTCATTAATGTCAAAATGATAAAGATAGCCGGACATTGCGTATATTTTTAAATCAGGATTAAAGATTTTCATCCGTCGGCAAAATTTCAAACCATTTAGCCAGGGCATTCTGAGATCTCATATCCGCAATCCACGCAGAGGGTTCAATACCGGTGTCGTTTTTTGTTAACGAAGAAAGATCAACCAAGAAAAAGCGGTATCGTGGAGCCTTTCTTTTTTTAAATAATTTCTTTAACGATATGAAACGAGAATTATACGCTGTATAAGCTTTTAATAACGTTAATCAATTTTAATTTTTTACTTTCCCAGTTTTCGCAGGTATTATCGGGCGTTATAGCGGGAAATTCGTTATGAAACTCGCAGTACGATGAATATTCGGGCGATACATGATCTTCAGGATACTTATCGGTGATGGGAGCAGGAGCATAATACCAGCAATTTTGACATATCTTGTTTTCCACAATTCTTTTGCCTCCTACTTTAGTGTTTTGAAACCACTTCTGCACCTTTAAAAGAGATTCTCCATCTGAAAATCGAATGCTTCATAAACCCCTTGTAGAAAATTTCGAAGTCGTGTACCTTAATTTTGGAGCTTATGCAGGAGGGGCGCGGGTAAAAGATTTACATGTTAAAATATATGGCGTGATTAAATTTATGGCGATTAAAATTGTCGATATCCATCGGAAAGTTAAAGGGGCTTGAAATATAGGACAAATTGAAAAATTTGAATTGTCATCAACCGTGTCAAAGATTAAAGAAACATCTTGAAAAATCCTGTCTTCACGATGATGATAATTGGCAGAAAGAAGAGAGACAAGAAAGATAAAGACCAAAAAAATGGATAACCGCTTCAACTTCAATGCATTCCCTTCCAATAAAGAACCGACTGATATTTTGTAAGATCTCTTAATCTTTAAAATTCTTACGGTAAATCATTTCAATAAATTGCAATGACTTCAGCAAATTAAAATCGAATCAGAAGCGTTAAACGATGTGATAAAATTGAGACAGAGGTGCGATTTGATTTATCGTATTCATTGATTAATTTTCATTCATATTCTAAAATATATTCCATGTCAATTGATAAATGATTAAATATATCAAGATGATAATACTACATCGTGGTAGCAGCGTATGGAGCGCGCGAATGGCGCGCATTGAGGAGTGGTTCAAGACGAACCTGTCCGCTAAAATATTTTGAAATCATGATCTCTCGGTTTTGCCATGAGTCTAAAGCCGACTTGACCCCTTAACGAATGAAATGTCGACAGGATTCGCAACAACGTGACAAATATGAACGAAAACGCAGACTCAACCCCGCATTTCAATGCTTTAAAAACTCAGTCCGATGATGCCGGCTCCGAAGCTGCTATCCTGTTTGTGGTCAGCGCCGTTCAGTTCCTGACCCCCTTCATGCTGTCTGCCGTGGGGGTTGCCCTTCCCGCCATCGGCAGGGAGTTTTCGGCGAGTGCGGTTCAGCTTGGACTTGTGGAGACCGTTTATATCTTCGCCTTTTCTCTTTTTTTGATTCCGGCGGGACGACTGGGTGATATTTACGGAAGGAAAAGAATCTTCACCATCGGCATAGTCGTGTTCACTGCGGGAACCGTTTTGATATCACTCGCCTTTAACATCGAAAGTTTTATTGTATTCCGGTTTTTTCAAGGGTGTGGCGGGGCAATGATTTCAGGAACCAGCGTTGCCATCCTTTCTTCGGTATTTCCACCCTCCACTCGGGGGCGGGCCATGGGAATCATCGTAGGGTGTGTCTACTTGGGACTGTCTTTAGGTCCGGTCCTTTCCGGTTTTATGGTGACCCATCTGGGATGGCGCTGGATCTTTTATCTGGGGGTTCTGGTCGAGATTTTCTGTCTTTGTCTCACTGTTTTGAAACTCAAAGGCGAATGGGCTGAAGCAAGGGGAGAGCGTTTTGATTTTGCGGGAACCCTTCTTTACATCATCTCTTTATTCTGTCTGATTTACGGCGCCCTCAACCAGAAAGAGGGGGGGATTTATCCGGTGTTTATGGCATCGGGAGCCTTGGGATTTCTGATCTTTCTCGCCTTTGAATACCGGTGTTCATCTCCGATCCTGGATGTGGGGCTGATTATCCGTAACCGGGTTTTCGCATTCAGCAACCTGGCCACCCTGATCAATTACGCCGCGTCTTTTGGCATTGCTTTCTTCTTTAGCTTGTATTTGCAAGTGGTCAGAGGGTATTCTCCACAAGGGGCAGGATTGATTCTGATTATTCAACCCGTGTTTCAGTCTGTGCTTTCTCCGTTTTTTGGAAGACTGGCAGACCGGGTTTCGCCTGCGGGTCTGGCAACCGCGGGCATGGCTTTGTGCACCCTGAGCCTGGGTCTGGTTTCCCGGGTTCATGCCGGAACACCCATGATAGTGATTATGGGAATGTTGGCCTTGATGGGCGTGGGATTCAGTCTTTTTTCATCACCCAATACCACTACGGTGATGGGCAGTGTTTCTCCCAAAAGCTATGGTATCGCATCGAGTTTTCTGGCGACCATGCGGACCATCGGGATGCTGTGCAGCATGACCATCATCACCCTGGTGTTCGAACATATCATGGGCGACCACCCGGTGAGCGCCCAAACACTGTCGGCTTTTTTGGCTAGTATGCAGCTTTGCATGATGATCTTCTGTTTGCTTTGCGTGGCCGGAGTATTTTGTTCCATGGTCCGCTTGAAGAGCGGAGCCACCCTTGATGAACTGGGTCAAAACCTTGCACCTTGATTCTTGATTATCATCTGATCACAATCGTATTTTTAAGGAGATTATATGTTATAACAAAAATTCGGCCGAATAATTAATATTTCAATTAATCTCGAAACAATGAAACGTATCG
>JARRRC010000308.1:0-3736 GCA_037381105.1 Desulfobacterales bacterium | reverse complement strand
ATCAATGAGGACATCCTTGCTCGACCCTTTTAAAAAATCCGATTTGGTCTCGGATAGTTTATTTCGGTTTCTTTCTTTCAGCTCTTCTGTGGCTGCTTTGGTAAATGTAACCACCAGTATCTGATTCACCGAAAAATGTTTTTCGAGTATAAGTCTTAAAAAAAGTCCGGTGATGGTGTGCGTCTTGCCGGTTCCGGCACTCGCCTCAATGAGATTGGTACCTTCAAGGGGGCTATTGATGGGATCAAACAGTTTCATCCGTTAAAAATCATAAACACCGGTATAATTCTCAGGCGTAAGCTTCTTTAATTCGTCTTTGACGGACGGCGCAATGTCTAAACTTTCTATGAACTCCAGAATCGTTTTTTCATCAATGCGCGAATGGGTTCGTGTCAATGCTTTTAAGGCTTCAAAAGGTTCCGGATACCCTTCCCTGCGCAAAATCGTCTGAATTCCTTCAGTGATGACCACCCAATTCTTTTTCAGATCGTTTTGAATGGCTTTTGGGTTTAACACCAGCTTGTCCAGTCCTTTTAACAATGATTTGACGGCAATGACCGTATGAGCCATTGGCACGCCGATATTTCTTGTTACCGTCGAGTCTGTCAAGTCTCTTTGCAGTCTCGATATCGGGAGTTTTGATGAAAGGTGCGCCAATATTGCATTGGCCATCCCCAGGTTGCCTTCCGAGTTTTCAAAGTCGATGGGATTGACCTTGTGGGGCATGGTGGAAGACCCCACCTCACCGTTCTTGATTTTTTGTTTAAAATAATCCATGGAAATATACGACCACATGTCCCGATCCAAATCGATGAGGATGGTATTGATTCGCTTGAGGTTGTCACAAAATGCCGCCAGACAATCATAATGCTCGATCTGAGTCGTTACCTTTGATCGTTCAAGATCGAGCACCTCATTCACAAAAAAATCTCCGAATGCAATCCAGTCGATGTTTGGATAAGCCGCATAATGCGCATTGAAATTGCCGGTTGCCCCCCCGAATTTTGCGGAAAACGGAATGGTTTTCAACAGGGCTTTCTGCTTGATCAATCGCTCGACAAATACATAAATCTCTTTTCCCATGCCGGTGGGTGAGGCGGGTTGTCCGTGAGTTCGGGCCAGCATGGGAACTTGCTTCCATTGATTTGCGCTTTCACTCAATGTTTCTATTACCTGATCCAAAAGCGGCTCCATAATGTCTGCCCAGGCTTCTTTTAGCGAACAGGGAATCGCCGTGTTGTTGATATCCTGTGATGTTAAACCAAAATGGATAAATTCTTTAAACGGATGCAGTCCCAGCTTTTGGAATTGTTCTTTGATAAAATACTCGACCGCCTTGACATCATGGTTGGTGACTTTCTCGATATCTTTCACTTTTTGAGCATCTTTGTGGGAAAAATCTTTATAAAGACGCTTCATAGGTTCAAACATTTCTTTGTTGATATCTGCCAGTTGAGGCAACGGCAGGTTGCATAATGCAATAAAATATTCGACTTCGATCCGAACCCGATATTTTATCAAGGCTTCTTCGGAAAAATACTCGGCGAGTTTTTCAACCGATTTTCGATAACGACCGTCCACGGGAGAAATCGCACTTAAAGATGAAAGTTTCATGATGGTATTTTCCTATCCTGCAATGATTTTACCCTAAATGAGTGTAAACAAAACCGATAACGACTATAATATATTTATTTTAAAAACAATTTTGATGATTCGAAGACATTTTAATATCTCTACTATCAGTGAGATATGAATTCTGTTTTTCTATATCGGTTTTGTTTGAGAAAGGTAAGATAATTCGGCAGTTATGTCAAGCAAATGTAAGCTCATGCACAAGCTTGACAAAAATATATTTGACAAAAAAATGAATAAAATTGATACTTGTATCATCAAGTTCGCTTCACACATAATCATTTCACCGTTCCATGTGGTCTTGAAAAAAGGAAGTATATGTTAAAGATCTATGATCACAACAAGTCATAGAAATTCCGATAAGTTACAGCATTCTGAAATTATATTTTATTAATGTCGATTCGTTTGCAGCGTCACCATGCAAGAAAGGAGAACAACCATGGCTGAAATGAAAATCAGTTACAGTGGGCATTACCCATCTGTTGAAATTAATTTTTTCTTAAATGAACAAAGTGAAAATTACAGCATCAAGCTGCCCATGTCAAAAATGTGGTACAAAGACATCATTTATGAAATAGAAAAAGTTGCCGAAGAGGAAAAAAAGAAAGCAGAGAGATACTTGCACGAAGACAATCGAGAAATGATGACAAATTGCTTTGATATCTATGCAAAGTTGATCGAAATCGGCAGAGAGCTTCGAAAAGACTTGGAAACGGATGCCGAGGGTGTCCAATTTAATGAAGCCTCCGGAGCGTACTAGACGCATGTTCGTCTCTTCCAAGCAATGGTTGAATTGGTTTGATGGGTTAAATTGGTTGTATTGATTAGAAGTGGTTAGGTTCGTTTGAGATGTAACGGTTCGACCCGGGTTGCGGACAGGAATACGGCACCGAAATCTTCTTTGACATTTCCGGGCAGGACAAAGGGTCGGTTTCGGTCCAGAACAGCACAAAAACGGCGATAGGCTTTTGGGAAAAATACGGTTTCAATCAACCCGGTATCGTCTTCAAAGGTCAGAAATTCCATGGGATCGCCGTGTTTGGTATGCACAACCTTGCCGGTAATTAAAAGACCGGCAACCCGTATCTGCCGGTTAATGAAATGATTCAGATCCACGGCCTTGACAACCCGCAGCTTCTTCAGCATGCCGGCGTATAACACCATGGGATGCCGATCGCACAAAAACCCCAAAGCTTCAAACTCCTTTTTCAAACGCGCCCGATGCTTCTCCGTGGGAAGTTTCGGTTTTGACACGGCCATTTTTTCATTAAACAAATCCCCTGCCCCGAATCGCTTTGATCCGGATGCCCGGCGACAAACCCATTCCCACAGCAAATCGGCGCGATGCTCTTTGGGATGAAGCAAATCAAAAGCACCGGCATTTATCAAGGAGCGGGCTTCAAGGTCGTCCGTCTGAATGCGATCAAGAAAATCGATGATGTCGCGGTAGGGTTTTTCTTTTCGCTTTGCAACAACACGTTTGCAGGTTTCCGCGCGGATATTTTTGACGGACGACAATCCCGCCCGAATGGCACCTGCGGCGCCTTTCCAGTGGATGTCGCTCTTGTTCACGTCAGGCGGCAAAATCTTCACTCCCATGCGCCGCGCTTCCGATACGTAAGCAAACGTGCTGTAAAAACCGCCCCGGTTGGTGATGACCGCTGCCATAAACTCTGCGGGATAATGGGTTTTCAGATAAGCCGCCTGGAAAGAGACCCGGGCATAACTGGCGCTGTGGGGTTTGCAAAAGGAATACCCGCTGAAACTCATCATCATGTCCCAAACGGCCGCAATCTGACCGTTACGAATTCCCCTGGCCTTTGCCCCTGCAATGAATCGTGCTTGATAATCGTCCAGTTTTCGCACTTTGTCTTTCTTGGACATAATTTTGCGAAGACCGTCGGCGTCGGCATGTGAAAATCCGGCCAGCGCTACAGCGGCTTTGGAAACATCTTCCTGATAAACCATAATGCCATAGGTTTCTTCAAGTACGTCCGAGAGCAATGGATGAACCGGTTCCCAATTGCCGCCGTGCAAACGGCGGACGTATTCCCGGACAAATGCATTGGCGGCCGGTCGTATAATGCTGCTGTTGATCACCAGG
>JARRRC010000307.1:0-3755 GCA_037381105.1 Desulfobacterales bacterium | reverse complement strand
TTTCAGGCGGAGTTGAGGTTAAAAAGCTGCTAAACGCTTTATCCAACAAAAAAGCGAAGCTTTGTTATGAGAGCTTGCTGGCGGTTTGGATCAACATTTACAAGTGCTAATATTAATTATATTTTACATACACTTTCAATAAAATTTGTCAATGAAAATCTAAAAAAGACGGCCGTTTGTAAAGGGATTTCAGGGAACCCGAAGAATTGACACGATCATAAAATCATTGTATTTTGTAAATATATTGTATCCCCAAGTAAGGAAGAAATATTATGGAAAAAAGGTCTGTTTTTAATGAGACGTATCAAAATTACCTGGATCAAATTGGCGAACTCGACCTTCATAAACGATCTGAGAAATTAGGGGGGCGTATTGAAAACGATGAGATGGTTGTTTCCTTTTTCGGAAAACCTTACAGGATTTCCGGCCGCAAGATAACAGACCCGTTGGGAAAACAACCGGACATGGGAATCTGTGTGGTTCTTTGCAAATACGTGCTGCTCTGTCCGGAAAAACCTTCACTGGACAAAGAATGGGTCTCCTTTAGAGACTTTAAAAACACCGCTCCGTTGATTCATAGCTTCGTCAATCATACGGAACGCCCCATTGCCGGAATTTTTTCAAATCGTGTAGAAGCGCTTTCAATAGCGTGCGAAAAACTCGGCGGGAAAAATCCGGGGATGGATCTTAACTATCAATTGATCATGAAACTGTATCCGCTCCCGAAAGTTCCGGTGCTTTTGCTTTTTAATGATGCGGATGAAGAATTCCCGGCCCAGTGCAAGGTGCTTTTTGAAAGACGCGCGGAAGATTATCTGGACCCCGAATGTTTGGCGATCATTGGCACGCTTCTTTATAATTTTTTGAAGAAGGGCCAATTTTCGAAACATCAGGATTAAATATGGACAACTCACCCTCCCTGTCATCTTTTTTATGCAGCGTTATGGCCCATTCAGTCCATACCTTTCCCGCAGACGGTAGGACAACTCCTGAACGGAACGAAATGCCTTTTCCACGGTTTTTTCTCCGTCCGGATTGACCAGACAGCAGGTTGCCGGAGATAACAGACTCCTCGATAAGAGAAAGGCACTATCAATACCTTTATTATCCAAAATATTCCACAACACTGCGAGTCTTGTTTCCAGAGATCCGATATCTTCAGCTTCAAAGGGCTCAAAATTCGTAGGCACAATTCCCCATGAAATGACCCCGCCGCGGTCGAGGAATCGTTTTATCGAACCCGAATACGAAGAAAAGACTTCTCCGTTTTGGTATATGTCCAGAGAAAGAATATCAAGATCGAGATTCAATAAAAAATCCCAGTCCGGATTTCCGCACAAGTGGATGCCGCGGGGTCTGTTCACCATTGAAAAGAAATACTCCAGGTCGTATTTGGCTTTTGTGCTGTCATATCCGGATAGCGCGCTGAACAAAAACTGCAACCCCGGTTCATCGACAAACATAAAGGCATTAGGATTCATCTGCTTAAGGCGTTGGAGCTGAACATTGATGCGTTTTGCCATAAAATCGAGCATAAAAGGGCGTATGGTATCTTCAAAGAGAATTGGCCGTTCATCCTGGTCAAGTACATTTAAGCCGAAACTGACCGGCCCCTCCAATTGCCCCCTTATGGCCGGTCGGCGGGAAAGGTCCATTCCAAGAAATTTATGATAAACTGCTGAATAGGCTTTACTGATGTCAAAGTATTCAGGGTCGTCAAAGCGGGCCATGGTCTCTTCGAATTCGTCGATAAATTGATCCATGGAAAAGCGAAGGGTACGCTTTTGCGTGTCCAGAAGAATTCCGGGAAAGTGTTCGGCAGCTTGAACATACATATCCTCATAGTAACTGAGGTGGGGAAGCTGAGGCCAAAATGGAATATCCATGGACAGGGCAAGTTCAAGGGCTTTATCCGCATCTTTATGGGGCATGACCGCCATGGCGGTTGTTTTAAGATTTCCGGGAATGGTCATAGCGCTTTTATTAAGTATTAAATGATGGCTTAAAGTGGTTATGAAAAAAAGATTGTTTCCAATTCTTTCTCGGAAAGAATCTTTTCCTCACGGACGATTTCGACAATGGTTTTGCCTGTTTCATGAGCCTTTTTTGCGATGACCGCTGCCTTGTCGTATCCGATATGCGGCGCCAAATAGGTGGCCATAGCCAGGCTTTTTTCGACGTTGGCGGCACATGTCTGCCGGTTGGCGCGAATACCATCGACACATTTTTCAGATAGAAGCCGGATCCCGGAAGAAAGGATATCTATGGATTGCAACAGATTGTGAGCGATAACAGGCATCATCACATTCAGTTCAAAGTTGCCGCTCTGTCCGCTGATGGCAATTGTAACGTCGTTTCCCATGACCTGGGCGCATACCTGAATGACGGCTTCCGGGATAACCGGATTGACCTTTCCGGGCATAATGGAAGAGCCGGGTTGCAGAGAAGGAATGGTTATTTCACCCAGTCCGCATCTGGGACCGGAAGCAAGCCACCGGATGTCGTTGCAAATTTTTACCAAGCCGGCGGCAATCGTCTTTAAGGCACCGCTGGTCTCAACGGCCGCGTCCCGGGCGCCCTGAGCTTCAAAATGGTTTTCGGCTTCCTTAAAATTAAGTTTTGAATATTTTGAGATCAGCGCAACAACTTTTTTTGCAAAATTAGGATGGGCGTTTAATCCGGTTCCGACGGCGGTGCCGCCCAGAGCAAGCTCTGACAGACGGTCTTCCACCGCCTCGATTCGCTTTGTGGCAAGAGCTATTTGTCTTGCATACCCCGAGAAAGCCTGGCCCAAAAATATGGGGACGGCATCCTGCAAATGGGTTCTTCCGATTTTTTTGACATCTTTAAATTCGAATGCTTTGTCCGAAAGACTGTTTTCAAGAAGGGTCAACGCGGGAATCAAACGGGTTTTTATAAGGGATACAGCGGAAATGTGAATGGCCGAGGGGATGACATCGTTGCTCGACTGGCAGAGATTGACATGGTCATTGGGATGAAC
The DNA here is from genome assembly GCA_037381105.1 of Desulfobacterales bacterium. Lineage (GTDB taxonomy): Bacteria > Desulfobacterota > Desulfobacteria > Desulfobacterales > UBA11574 > UBA11574. The sequence continues at coordinate 754 of JARRRC010000307.1, read as the reverse complement.
CGGGAATTTCCCGCCTTTTTTCCCCGTAATGATTTCATTGGCCCGCGATGCAATGACTTCGTTCATATTCATGTTCGTTGACGTCCCTGAGCCGGTTTGAAAAATATCCACCACAAACTGATCGTCCAATTTTCCCTGCATGATTTCTTTGGCGGAAGCGTGCAATCAAATCTTTATTTCCATTAAACCAGTAACCTGTTTGCGTATGTCTCTGATAAATATTCAAAGCAAAATTATACTGAACCTTTTCATTTGTAAGAAAAGGCAGGTAATCCTGATGGGGACCTCCGTTGAGTGTCAGACCAAGTTGTAACTCATTGGAATATCCTTTGTCCAGTTTAATATCCGCAGTCATAAGTTGCTCAGGTCGTAAATACTCTGATTTGAAAAAGCTGGCTCTGGATTGCATATAATGCCTTAATCCCACATCCAAAATAATATGTTTGTCAAGATATCTCATATAATCTGCTGATATCGTATGAGAACTTACATCCCAGCTATCCCAGTAGTATCGATAGCCCGTTTCCATGGAAGACTTAGCATTCAACCTAAACTTCAATCGTGAACCGACAGCACGCCGGATTCTTAAATCGGGTTGAATTGGATCATACCAAACCGGATTATTGTCCGGTCCAATTTTAATTTGCTTATAGGCATCCGCTAAATATCCCTCATCCTCAGTGTAAGAGGATAGAAACTGAATAAGAGCTTTTTTCCCAAGCAGCTGACTGAAGTTGGCGCTATATGTTGTGAC
>JARRRC010000306.1:0-5335 GCA_037381105.1 Desulfobacterales bacterium | reverse complement strand
GTGGAAACCATGCCGACGCCGATGATCGTCACAAGCAAGACCATGACAATAAAACCCGAAGACAATAAAAACGGATGGTATGCAATGTCGAGGAAATACCGGCAGATCCAAAAAACGCCGGCTTGGGACATGGCCAGCGCCAGTATTCCGCTGAGCAGGCCCTGGATAAAAATTTCAAGGGAAAATATTTTTCTGACAAATGCCTTTCCGGCCCCCAGAATTTTATAGTAGACCGATTCGGTGATTCTTTCGGCACGGGTCGCGAACACCCCGCTGATCAGGATAAGAATCCCGCCCGCCATGCTCAGGATGCAAAACCCTTTGATGATCGCTGACAGTTTTCCCATCATGCGCCCAAAGACCCGCAGGGTCGCCGACACGTCGATGACACTGACGTTGGGAAACTTTTTCACGATACGACTCTGCAGCAGGCCGATTCCGTTTTTTTCGGCCCGAATGGCCGTAAATATCGTGTGAGGCGCTAATTGTAAGGTCTTCTTTTCAAAAACGAAATAGAAATATGGACCCAGCGTATCCGTTGTCCGGGTTCGGATGCTCGAGATTCGGGCCTTCAGGGGGACGCCCTGGATATTGAATTGGATGGTGTCACCGATGTCCATTTTATGCATGTCAACCACTTTGTCCAACACCGACACCTGGGGAACGGTCCAGTCGTCTCGGAACAGCCGGTCACCTTTGATAATTTTTTCATCCTTCAACAAGCTGTTCCGGTAAGTCAGGTTAAAGGTCCTGCCGAGATTGTCACGATGTTTGTCCCGCTCTGCGCGGCGGTCGATGGTTTTTCCGTTGATCGCTGTGACCCGTGCCCGCACAATCGGATAAAAGACCAGCGGACGTGCGATAAATTTTGCAAACGCTTGCTGCTGCGCCGGCTGGATGTCAATCACGTATAGGTTGGGTGCGTCGGCCGGGAATGATTTGACGTAGGTCGCATCGAGATTCTGTTCGAGGAGAAAAATGGAAAAAATGACACTTAAAGACGCCGTCAGCGTGACGATAACCGACCCGGTGGCGCCGCCTTGCCGGAACAGGCCCTTGACCGCCTGGCGGACGACCATTCGGCGGATGCGCAGGCGTTTTAAGATCCACAGCAAAAGCCGTGTGAAAATCGAAGAAACGAAAATCAGAGCGCCCAGAGCAGCCACAAAATAAAATCCGAACCGAAGGTCTTTCATATGTATGAAGACCAGACCGAAGAAAAAGAGAACAAATGCGACCGCCGACACCAACACCGGCCAGTGTTTATGCGGCCCAGCCGTCTCTTTACGGAAGATCACAACCGGCCGCATCTCTTTTAACCGGAAAAAGGGCACGAACGTAAACAGGGCCACCACAACAATACCGAGGGCCATGCACTCGAGAATGCCCATCCATGCAACGGTAAACGGCATGTTCGGAGGGAAAAATCCAATGAGCAGACGTGCCAGAATATTTTGCAGGATGATCCCGGTGGATATGCCCAGGACCGTTCCCAGAAGCGCCAGCAGGGCGATCATCGGCATAAAATAACGGATGATCCGACGGTGGGTTGCGCCGATGGTTTTCATAATCCTTTGGTTTCTGGATTTACCTCATGAGCGATCTCGTTCTCTTTTCGGCAATTTTCGCGACCTTCGCGGTCGTTGGCCACAATTACGCTGGCGGACCGACCGGAAAGGATCTATTCGACCTGCCCTACCTGTTTGACCCGGGTTCGTGCGGTCAGATAGGTGTCGACCCGCTCGCGGTCAGGATTTGCAAGCTGTCTCAGATTAGCGGCGACGGCATCGATTTGCCCTTTATCAATCACCTTTATCAGGGACACATAGGTGATGCGGCTGCCGGTTTTGATAAGATTTAAGGCTTCCAGATCCTTGCCGGAAACAAAGATACGCGGGCCAAAAGAGAAGACTTCCGCCGGCCGGTCCGGCTCCGATACGACAACATCGCGAATGGTCAGGGTAGTATAGCCGACTTTCAGCGAATCGCCGATACCGACGCCCAATCGATCCAGCAAGGATTGTTCCACCACGGCCTGCCCCCGGGTTAACACATCCTGAAACGGACGGCCTGATTTCAATACAATCTTTCCGTAAAACGGATACCCTTTTTCAACGACTTTTAAATGGGCAAGGACCGACGCCCGGTCATCCAACCTACGAACCATGCTGTAAAATTCCCAGTAGCGGCAGCGCTCGATCTTTCCCTGCCGGACCAGGGCGGATATGTCGCCGTCAAGTTTATCCGAAAGTTTTTCATGGGAGTGAATAATAATATCGGCGGCGAGCAGTTTTTTTGCGTCGGTCAAAAGGATCCGGGAAATACTTTTCGAAAAACCGGAAAACACCGTCAGGCTCGTCAGGGACAGCGCAACACACAGACAAAAAACAACGGCCTGCTTGGATGAACGCGCAATTTCGCGCATGATAAATTTTCCGTGTACCATATTTTAGATTTGGATTTATGATTTATGCATATAAACGGCCATCTATAAGCCTCAATACGCGATCGGCGGCAGCGGCGAATTCAGTATTATGGGTCACCAGAATCAGCGTAGCGCCATGTTCATTTTTCATTTCAACCAGTTGCGAAAACACGATCCGGCCGTTTTTTGAATCGAGATTGCCGGTGGGTTCATCGGCAAAAAGCAGTTTGGGGTCGTTGATCAAAGCCCGGCATAAGGATACCCGCTGCTTTTCACCCCCCGACAGCCGGCTCGGTAAATTGTCCGCACGATCTGCAAGCCCCACGCGCTCCAACAACTGCCGGGCCTTTGTTTCCGCGTCCTCAAGGCCGCGCAATTCGGCCGGAAACATAATGTTTTCCAGGGCTGACATGGAGGGGATGAGATGAAAAGATTGAAAAACAAATCCGATCATCCGGTTGCGAAGCGGTGCCAGATCATCCTCCGATGCATCGGTAATATCCTGGTGATCGATAAAGACCCGACCCGAAGTGGGTCTGTCCAGCCCTGAGAGCAGGGTCAGCAAGGTGGTTTTTCCACTGCCGCTGCTGCCGGTAATGACAACAAATTCGCCCGGCTCCACTGCCAGCGAGACATCGTTCAGCACCCTGATATCTTGATGATCCACCGTATAAACCTTATTCAACGTTCTTGCTTCAAGAATGGTCATGATTTTCAGTTCTCCACGGTAATGATAACATTGAAAATAAAAAATGTGAAGGATTCAAGGATATGAAGGGATGAGAATATAAATGAAATGCTGAAAAAAGTGAGGTTGAGTAAGGATCTTAGGGCCTGACAAAAATCAGGCCCTTTGAGAATTTGTCATCGAAAGCTATTCTTTCAGTTTCAAAGCAATAGCGGCAACATGTCTGCCTTGATAACGTGCGGCATTCAGCTCATTTTCACTCGGCATCCTTTCTCCGGAGCCGCCGGCGATCGTGGATGCACCATAAGGAGACCCGCCCGTTATTTCATCCATGCGCATTTGTCCTTGGAACGCATAAGGCAATCCGACAACGACAAACCCCTGATGAAGCAAAGTGATGTGAAAAGAGAGGATGGTGGACTCTTGCCCTCCGTGTTGTGTTGCGCTGCTTGCAAAAACACTTCCGACCTTTCCGACCAAAGCGCCGGTTGCCCAGAGTTGTCCGGTCGCGTCAAGGAATTGACGCATTTGGCCGCACATATTACCGAACCTTGTCGGCGTTCCGAAAATTACCGCATCTGCCGAAGCAAGCTCATCTACCGTACAAATCGGTACATTCGACATGGACTGCTGGGCTTCAACCGCCCCCATATTTTCAAGCACTTCCTCCGGAAGCGTTTCCGGAACACGGCGCAGAATTGCCTCGGCGCCCTCAACTTCCCTTACACCTTCCGCGACCGCCTCAGCCATTTTGTGGATATGTCCGTACATCGAGTAATACACAATTAAAACTTTCATAATAAAATTCTCCTTTTCTTTAAAATGCTGCCGTTGGTGTCCATCCATAAGAATAGGATCGATAACCGTCAGCTGATGTGAAGTTCAATTTCCATGGAATAAAACTAGGGCACTAAATCTTGATGTCAAGTTAATTGGGGGCGGGGTGTTGTTTTTCTAAACAGCCGCTGCATGGATAATCTTTCAGCGCTGCTTTTGAATCCTGTTTTTTATCAACTCCTTGTAAAAATTCAATATTTCGATGTTTGGGTTTTGCCAGTTCATGGGTTGGCGTGCTTTCAGGTCCGAGTAAGGCTTGTTGATCACCACGGAGCCATCGTGGGACATCCCTGTCTCCGTTCCATAGTAGATGATAATGGGTTGCTCGAATTGAAACTGGGTTGCGGCGGCTGCTTTGAGCTTTTCGACATCGTTACTGCATTCAAACAAAAAGCGGTTCATGTCGTGATTATCCAGAAAGGTTGCCAGAAAATAATCCCGAGGATACGCGGCAAAATGGCGTTTCAAAACCGCCCCAAGGTTCTTGCTTTCACCGGGAGCCCGGCTGTGGGCAATGTGAATTTTTACAAGTTCCAGGAACCTGAAATCCAGAACCCCGTCCAGTTCACCGTAATATTCCCTCTGAACGCTGTCCTGAGACACGCCGAACAACCAGCGCATGACTTTGTTCTTTATGTGTATGGTCTTTAAATGGTCAAACCGGATGCCTTCAAACCAGGCTTCCCCGATAAGAACCGCCCGGGGATACGCGGCTTTTATTTCCGTTGTGAAATATTTCCAGAAGGAATGTTTCGGGCCGATAACATGATCGAGCCTGAAACCGTCAATCCCGATGGAAAGCCAGTATTTTGCGGCATTGATGATATAATCCCTTGCTTCTGGATAATCAAGGTTGAGTTTCGGCAGGGCTTTTACATCTAAAAAACACAAATATTCGCGGGGCCACGGGTTAAATGTAAACCATTTAAAGTATTTGCTGTGTTTATCCTTTTGTGCGTCGAGAAAAAACGGATGATGGCTCGAACAGTGGTTCGGCAAAAAGTCGGCAATAATTCGCATGCCGTTGTCGTGCGCCTTTTTGATGAGTTCTTCCAAATCTTCAAGGGTACCGAAATTGGGCTCGACTTTCATAAAATCGGTCACGTGATATCCATGGTACGCGCTGGTTTCGTAAAAAGGAGACAACCAAAGGGTGTTAACGCCCAGCGCTTTCAGGTAACCGAGCTTTTCAGTGATGCCCTTAATGTTTCCGCCCAGAAACTCGGGTTTATTCCATTCCCGGGACTTTAAGCCGGCGAACCTGTCAATCATGATTTGATAAACAATCGCCTGTTTGAACCAATCGGTATCTGCCATTTTTCCAGTTATTGTAAATCGATAGAATCCTAGAACGATTTTATAAAGGATGCGGTTCCGGTCTTAAG